>CACGNO010000004.1 GCA_902574335.1 uncultured Bacteroidota bacterium | reverse complement strand
CGAGGAGTAATAAATACCGGAAAGGTCAATGATGATTTAACTGCCCCAAATGATCAATGGATTTAAATTTAAATAACTTTAAATAGTTATATTTAATATACATGAAAAAAATATCCATAAGCTACTTGTCAAAAAAAATAAACAAACTCAATAAAAAAATTCACAGAGCAGTGGGTCAAAATGACGAGAATAAAGTTTGGTGGAGAAAAATGAAATTAGAGAAGCTCAAGCATAAACTCAAAAAAATTAGTTAAAATGTCAAAAGTTCTTTCAAAAGATGAATTAAATAAAAATATGGATCTTCTATCGAACAGTTGGTCTATAGAGGGTTTGTATCTTAAAGGTTCATATAGCTTTAATAATTTTGACAATGCTTTTTCTTTTATGAAAGAGGTTGCTGTAAAATGTGAAGAAATGAATCACCATCCAAAATGGACAAATGTTTATAACAAATTAGATATTGAATTATACACACATGATTCAGGAGGAATTACTGAAAAGGATTTTGAACTATCGTGTTTTATGGATACTGTTTTTCAAAAATTTAAATAATAAAAAAACAATAACATGGAAAAGCTGTTTTCAATTTTAGTTTTTATAATACTTTTTGGATTACCAATTGCTATTTTTTTTAGTTCTAAAGATGAAGAAAAAAAGGTATCTACTATTTTTACCATACTTTTTTTGACAATATTTTGTTTTTGGATTATTGAGAGATATGAAATTGATTACTATAATTTGTCTGGCTGTTATTATCCAGGAGAATTTTTTCCAAATGGGGAGCTATCAAAAGGGTATCCAGTTTTATTTCAATATACAACTGGATGTACAACGTCTGGTATTGGGGATTTTTTTTGGAGAATACTAATGGAAATTATTGAAATATGGCCGCTTTTGGTTGTATTATACTGGGGTATGTTTAAAACTGTAATTGGTGAGGGATGGACAGAAAATCAATGGTTAAAGTACGGGTTTATAAATTTTATCATCTGGTCATTAATCATGTACAATGATTTCTTATTTGATCTAATATAACTTATGAAAAAATTAATTCTCTTATTATTATTTATTCCCATTATTTCATTATCTCAAATTGAAGGTAAACAACATGATCAATTGATTTTAAGAGGTGCTACAATAATCAACAGTACTGGTGCTCCGCCATTAGGTCCCGTTGATATTGTAATAGAAAAAAATATAATTACAAGAATTCAAAATGTTGGTTACCCAGGTGTGCCAATTAATGAAAATAGAAGACCTAAGTTATCCAAAAATGGTGTTGAAATTAATTGTGAAGGTAGTTATATACTTCCTGGTTTTATTGATACTCATGGGCATATTGGAGGGAGATCTCAAGGAGCAAGTCCTGATTATGTTTTTAAACTATGGATGGCACATGGTGTGACAACAATTAGAGAACCAGGGGGCTCTTTAAGCCATAAACTAAAGTTAGAATTGAAAAACAAGAGTAAAAAAAATACAATAATTGCCCCAAGGATTTATGCATTTTCAACTTTTAATTCAAGAGTTAAATCCCCTGACGAAGCAAGGAATTGGGTCAGAGATAATGCTAAGAATGGGTCCGATGGAATAAAATTTTTTGGAGCTGCACCAGAAATAATGCAAGCAGCAATTGAAGAAAATAAAAATTTAGGTCTAAGATCCACATCCCATCACGCCCAGCTTAATGTTGTGAGATGGAATGTTTTAAATTCAGCAAGAGCAGGACTAAATTCAATGGAACATTGGTATGGATTACCAGAAGCATTATTTAGTGATCGAATTATTCAAGATTACCCTGCTGACTATAATTATCAAAATGAACAACATAGATTTGAACAAGCTGGTAAGCTTTGGAAACAAGCAGCAAAACCTTTTTCTGAACACTGGAATAATGTAATGAATGAGTTAATATCACTAGACTTTACGATTTCACCTACACTCAATATTTATGAAGCTAGCAGAGATTTACATAGAGCAAGAAGAGCCGAATGGCATGATGACTATACTTTACCTAGTTTATGGGCTTTTTATGCTCCAAGCAGAATATCACATGGTTCATACTGGCATTACTGGGGAACAGAACAAGAGATTGCTTGGAAAGAAAACTATAGACTTTGGATGACTTTTCTTAATGAATTTAAAAATAGAGGAGGAAGAGTTACTGCTGGATCAGATTCTGGTTTTATTTATCAGCTTTATGGTTTTGCTTTTGTTAGAGAACTTGAACTTTTAAGAGAAGCTGGATTTCACCCGCTTGAAGTTATCCAGTCTGCAACATTAAATGGAGCTGAAGTTTTAGGTATAGATCACTTAACTGGATCTATTGAATTAGGTAAACTTGCTGACTTGATTGTTATTGATGAAAATCCATTAGAAAACCTAAAGGTATTATATGGAACAGGAGCAATTAAGCTAGATAAAAATAATAATGTAACTAGAGTTGGAGGAGTAAAATATACCATAAAAGATGGGATAATTTACGATGCAAAAAAGCTTTTAAAAGAAGTTAAATCAATGGTTGATCTGGCAAAAAAAGAAGCTGGATATAAAATTAAACAACCAGGAATAAATTAAAAATAAATGAAAAAAAATCTATTATTAATTTTTGCTTCATTATTAGTAATGTCATGTAGCAGTGGAGATGATGATATAATGGATAACGTGGATGATAATGATGATAACAATATTAACTTATTTAGCAGTAAAGCTAAGGTAGTTGGCTATTTTCCTTACTATCGATTTTCACTCAATAATCAAATTGAATATTGTAAAGTAACTCACTTAAATATTGCATTTGCCAATCCTGTTGCTGATGGAACAATTGTACTTCCATCGACTGATAATACTACACTTGCAGATGTAGTTAATAGAGCTAGATCACAAAATAGTAACATAAAAATATATATCTCACTTGCTGGAGGAGCATTATCATCAACAACTGCAGATATTTGGAAAAACTTCCTTGCTAATAGTCAGGAAAGGCCTAAACTAATTGACAAAATAGTTCAATTTACCAAAGAGAATAATCTTGATGGAGTTGATGTTGATCTTGAGTGGAGTCACGTTACTGCTGGTTACAGTGATTTTGTTATTGAGCTTAAACAAAAACTCTCTGAAAATTCATTAGGAATGACTGCAGCCTTTCCTTCTGAAACTAAATATTCACTTATCTCGGCAGAAGCATTAAGTGCATTTGATTTTATAAATATTATGGCTTATGACTATACAGGGTCATGGAATCCCTCTGCTCCAGGACAGCATAGCTCACTAAATCATGCTCAAAGAGGAGTTAATTATTGGAAAAATACAATTGGAGTTTCTGGTGAAAAACTAACCCTTGGAGTACCTTTTTATGGATATGATTTTCAAAATTCAACAACAGTAAAATCATTTACCTATGGCTCAATGGTAGCTTCTAATATTTCAAATGCTGACAGAGATAATGTTGGGAACAAATACTACAATGGAAGACCAACTATTAAAGCTAAAGTTAAATTAGCTGCAGAAAGTTTAGGTGGAATTATGATATGGGAGCTTGGGCAAGATTCATTCAGTCAATATTCACTACTGGAGACTATTCATAAAAAGTATACAGATTATGGTGTTGAAACAACTAATTTGTGTGGTAATTAGAAGAATTAGCTATTTTTGCTTTAAATATTTATGGATAAGCTAGATTTTTTAAATAATGTTTTTTTAGAAAATGAGATAAAAGATTATTTAGTTTTTATTCTCATTCTCCTTTTCGGCTACATATTAATTTCACCTATTAGTTCATATTTAAGGAAATTCATTTTCAGAATTGTTGGTAATAAAAATCATGTTGGTGGAAATGATGAATTTGACACTCTTCTCAAAAAACCACTATATTATTTTTTACTACTTATAATCTTTTATTTTGCATTCAATATATTAAGTTTCCCTGAATCATGGGGATTAGTTGATTCATCTGAACTTGGAATCAAAATGATTTTGTCGAAAGGTTTTTCTTTCTTTTTGATTATTACAATTTTTTGGACAATCCTTCAGTCGGTTGAATATTTAGGAGTTAGATTAAAATTTAGGGCTGAACAAACCGAAAGTAAAGTTGATGATCAGCTAATACCTTTTGCAATTGAAATAGGTAAAGTTTTAGTATTCATTTTTGCAGTTGTAGTTATTCTTGCAAATGTTTTTGATCAAAATGTTACTGCATTAGCTGCTGGACTTGGTGTTGGTGGAGTTGCTATTGCTTTAGCTTCAAAAGAAAGTCTAGAAAATCTTTTAGGTTCTTTCACAATATTTCTAGACAAACCATTTCAAGTAGGTGATGTTATAACTATTGGATCTATTACTGGAATGGTAGAAAAAGTAGGATTTAGAAGTACAAGAGTTAGAACATTTGACAAAAGTATAGTAACTGTTCCTAATAAAAACTTAGTAAATGCTGAATTGGATAATTTAGGAGTTCGACCCGTAAGGCGCGTTAAAATAAATATTGGATTGACGTATTCAACCAGTGTTGACCAAATTAAAAATATTGTTAATGATATTCAAAAATTAGTTGATGATCACAAACAAACTAATCAAGATGGCAAAGTCAGATTTTTAAATTTTGGAGATAGCTCTCTAGATGTAATGGTGCTTTATTTTGTTAGGAGTAATGAGTGGGATAATTTAGTGGACACTCAGCAAGAAATAAACTTCAAAATTATTGAGATTGTAAAAAAGCATGGAAGCGATTTTGCATACCCCACAACCTCAGTATTTCTTGAAAATCAAAATAATTGAACAATGTATGTTAGGACAAGAGCTTTATTAATCCTCCTTATTTCTTCATTAGCATTCACTCAAAATAATTATCCTCCAAATATAAATGCTGACGAAACAGTCACTTATAAAAAAACTCTTCAAACAGATTTAAACTTATGGATTTTTTATCCGGATAAACATAAAAAAAATGACAAAGCAGCTTCAATAGTCTTTTTTTTTGGTGGAGGATGGAATAGCGGAACCCCTGCACAATTTCTGCAACAAGCAAAATATCTACAAGAAAGAGGTATGGTTTCAATTCTCGCTGACTACAGAGTAAAGTCAAGAAATAATACTCAAGCAATATATTGTCTTAAAGATGCAAAATCTGCGATTAGATGGGTTAGACAAAATGCAAGAAAAATTGGTATTGACCCAAATAGAATCGTTGCGAGTGGTGGATCAGCAGGTGGACATTTAGCAGCAGCCACTGGAACAATACCAATTCATGATGAAGATGGTGAAAATTTAAAAATAAGTTCTAAGCCAAATGCAATGATATTGTTTAATCCTGGACTCATTTTAGCACCAATAAATGAATTCGACAATAGTAAAAGTTGGCCGGCTAATAGAGTTTCAAATTTAAAAGACAGAATTGGTGTTGAGCCGAAAAGTTTTTCACCATATCATTTCGTCAATAAAAATACTCCACCAACAATTATTTTTCACGGAACAAATGACAAAACTATACCACATGAATCAGTAGAATTTTTTGATATTAGAATGAAGAAATATAATAACAAATCTATTGTTTATTTATATGATGGTGAAGAGCATGGGTTTTTTAATTATGGAAGAAAAAATCAAGGACCATTTAATGATACAATGTCAAAAGCAGAAAAATTCTTGATTGATTTAGGATATATTAATTAATTTGAATCGTTCAGCGTTAATTTCAAAAGATAAAAAATATCGTTACATGCTTAGTAGAATGTGGTCTGATTCACCAACAATTACATACATTATGTTAAACCCATCAAAGGCAGATGACAAGTTTGATGATAAAACTATTAAAAGGTTAATTTTTTTTACAAAAAAATTTGGTTTTGGCGGTTTTTATGTTGGAAACATATACCCAAAAATTACTCCACATGTAAGTGAATTATATGATGATTTATCTCATAATCAAAAAGAAAATAAAAGGCACATTAGGTTTATGATTGATAAAAGTTCTAAAGTTGTATATGCCTGGGGAAAAACAATTGAATCAATACCAAATTGGATACAAAAAATTGTAGAAAAGCCTTTTTGTTTTGGTTTAAACAAAAATGGAACACCAAAGCATCCTCTTTATTTAAAAAAAACCACACAACTAGTTAGATTCAGGTAAATCGATTTCAGGTGGTTCTAGATCTGGTGGGTCATCTACAAAATCGCGAGTGTATCTTGTAGGGAACTTTCTAAAAATCCATTTATTATTTTTTATTTCTCCTAGATATTTTTCAGTTACAACCTTATCTATAATTTTTAAGCCCTTCTCAGCCATTGATTCAAAGTTGTCGATTGGTTCACTAAATCCAATTCTGGTCCTGTGTATATTGTACTTATTTGACAGTTCAACATTGAACATTTTTTGAATTTGTTTTTTTCCGTACATAAAACCTAGTAAACCACCCCATGTTGAAGCAGGATTATCAGAATCCCAACCACATAGTGTAGCTATTTTAATTGTTTCTTTAAAATCTCCCTCACCATAAAATAAACTCACAATACTAGCACCAAAGTTTATACCTGCAGCAAAACACCCATTACAACTTTTATCAACTCTTGACCAATTATATTCATGTTCATTATTTATTTGAAATTTATAATTTAAACTATCTCTTGCCTTCTCCCAGCTTAAGCCAGATTCATATTTAGATTTGACATAATCATACATCTTAGCAGAATATGATGCATTTGGTAAAATTTTACGTGCTTGACTTGACATCCAAAAAACTTTTTCTTTTATGTTTTTATGATCGGTTTTCAGTGAAGCCAATGAATGCATAATGATATAAAATTCAGAAATCCAAGCAGCATTCTCTCTCGCTACAGTTCTAATTGGTAAGTATGCCATTGAAAGACCTACGTCTGGATAAAAGGGCGAATAAAGACCAAAAATTTCGGTAGTTAATTGTGCATCAATCATCTCATAGAATTGGTTGTTTTTGGGATTACTTGTTTCAGGTGGCATAATCCCCTCTCTCATTAAATCAAAGGCTCTTTGATTTGATACCCAAAGGAAATTTTGTTCTTCTGCTTTAATATGTTTCAACCAACCATCTCGAATTTCTTTAGGACTTAACTTTATGTTATTGTTTTCTAAAATAAGTTCCTGATACATGTATTCTATATCTGTATCGTCATCTGATCCCCATATACTATCTGATTTCGCAAGATTAAAATCTATTATATTATAATTTGAGCTGTTTGACCAAATATTGGGTTCATCTTTCCCACCCCAATTTTCACGTGTATAAAATCCTTCACCTTTTTCATTAATAGGAATTCCAATTTTATCCATTTCTGTAATTATACCAGTCCAATTAGCAATTGATTGTCCCAACCAGAATCCTTCAAGCTTATTTTTATATTCTTTTTTATCAATAACAAAGTTTTCGTTATCATCAACACATGAGAATAAAACAAAAAAGAATAAGAATATTATATGAAATTTAGATTGCATTCTAATACAAATTTAAAATAGATTTTCAATTTGTTTTTTTTGTATGGATTGCCATGCAGTATCACAAAGAACTTTAGCATATTTATTGAGCTCGCTAAACTTTTTATTTGTAGTTAATCCTTTTTTAAATCTGTAAAATATCTGCTGAACAATTACAGCTATTTTAAATAAACCATACACATAATAAAATACAAAATCATCTATTTTAGTATTGGTTTGCATACAGTATAATTCAACTATTTTAGATCTACTTGGGTTGCCTTGAAATACTGTTGGGGACTTTAGCCCATTTAAAATTACAGGATGGTCGTTTGGCATTGTCCAATAGGCAATTGATGTACCCAGGTCCATTAAAGGATCTCCGATTGTACACATTTCCCAGTCTAAAATTGAATTAATTTCATTCCAATTTTCATCTCTAAAAACAACATTGTCATATTTATAATCATTATGAATCAAAGATGTGTTTTTTGAAACTGGTTTGTTTTCATAAAGCCACTTAATGATTTTATCCGCAGATTGAATTTCATCAGTTTTAGCATTTTGATATTGTTTCGACCAAATTTCAATTTGTCTATCAACATATCCGTGTGGTTTGCCTAAATCCTCAAGACCTATTCTTTTATAATCCAATGAATGTAATTCAGTAAATGTTTCAAGCCATGACTTTGAAATTTTTTTAAAATCATTGGTATTTATATTTCTTTTTTCTACTTCGCTGGTAGTTAAAATAATACCACTAATTCTTTCCATCACATAAAATGGACGATCTATGATATTCATATCATCATTGTATATGTAAGTTTTTGGCACTTTATTGAATGAATTACTAAGTTTACTCAACACCTTATATTCTCTGCTCATATCATGTCCTCTTTTTACAGCACCCCTAGGCGGACATCTTAATACAAATTTATTATCGTTAAACGTTATGAGGTAAGTTAAGTTAGAGTATCCGTTTGAATATTGCAGAATATTTGGGTCTACTTTGTCGTCAGATATTAAATTATTTTTTAAAAAAAAGTTTGAGATTTTTATTTTATCTATTTCTTCTCCCTCCCTAACTTTCTGCAACATAGTACTAAGCTGTTAATCCTCCATCAATCGCAAAAGCTTGCCCAGTAACATAGCTAGCTTTTTCTGAACAAAGCCACATAATAGCCCCAACTTGTTCTTCAACTTTTGCAAATCTTTTCATAGGTATTTTTTTTCTTAATTTTTCAGAAATTCCCTCTGAAATTTTATCAAATAATTCAGGGCTAAACATTTCTGTTTCTGTAAATGATGGGCATAGAGCATTAATTCTAATTCCAAATTTTGCATATTCCATCGCAGCTGTTTTGGTCATTCCAACAACAGCATGCTTACTTGCAGAGTATGCAACACCGTTTGGTAATCCTCTCAGACCTGCTGCAGATGCATTGTTCAATATCACACCTTTTTTCTGAGAACACATAATTTCTAATTGTTTTTTCATACAATAAAACACACTTCTTGCATTAACAGAAAGGACTTTATCCCAATTATCAATTGTTGTTTGAATAGTAGGAATCATTTGACCTTGGACACCCGCATTGTTAAATGCTATATCTAAACATCCGTATTCATCTACAATATAATTTAAAAGTGAATCAACAGAATTCAATTCTGAAATATCTAAGTGATAAAAATCAACATGATATTTCTTTTTGATGAGATCATCCTTCAATTTAGTTCCTTTTTCTTTTTGAATATCAGCAAAAATAACTTTTGCTCCCTCTTTTGCAAATTCAATTACAGAAGCCTTACCTATACCAGATGCCCCGCCGGTAATTAATACAACTTGATCTTTATATGACATTATGAATATTTATTTATGATATTTCTTCCCAGCTGGTACATATGAACTTCATCAGGGCCATCTGCTAATCTAATTGTCCTGGCATACATGTAAAATTGAGCCAATGGAGTATCGTCTGAAACTCCTTTACCCCCATGAGCTTGAATTGCTCTATCAACAATTTTACATGTCATTTTCGGAATAATAATTTTAATCATTGCAATCAATTCTTTAGCTCCCTTAAGACCATATTTATCTATATGATCTGCAGCTGAGAAAGTCAATAATCTGGCTTGTTCAATCTCAGAGGCTGACTTTGCAATATCTTGTCTAATACTGCTATAATCTTTTAATTTTTTACCAAACGTTTCTCTTTTAGTAACTCTTTCACACATTAATTCTAAAGATCTTTGGGCAGCTCCAATTAAACGCATACAATGATGGATTCTTCCAGGGCCTAAACGGCCTTGTGCTATTTCAAATCCTCTGCCCTCTCCAAGGATAAGATTTTCAGCTGGCACTGTAACATCATTTAGTTCAATTTCTGCATGACCATGCGGTGAATCATAATAACCAAAAACACTAAGGGGTCTTAAAACTTTAATACCTGGATTATCGCTTGGAACTATGATCATACTTTGTTGTTTATGTCTTTCCGCTGACTTGTCAGATTTACCCATGACAATAAAAAACTTACAATTTGGATTCATGGCTCCTGACGACCACCATTTTTTACCATTTATAACATAATTTTCACCTTTTTTCTCAATAGATGTTTCAATATTTGTAGCGTCAGAGGAAGCAACATCAGGTTCTGTCATTAAAAAAGCTGACCTTATTTCGCCTTCCATCAATGGATTTAACCAAGTGTTTTTTTGAGCCTCAGAACCATACTTTGCTAGTACTTCCATATTACCAGTATCTGGTGCAGAACAATTAAATATTTCTGACGAAAAGGGAATTCTTCCCATAATTTCAGCTAATGGGGCATATTCTAAATTTGAAAGACCAGGGCTAAGTTTCTTGTAATCTTTAGGAAGGAATAAATTCCATAAACCCTTTTGTTTAGCTTTAATTTTTAGATCTTCAATCTTAGGATCATTAATCCAAATATTATTTTTTTGAAAACTTAAAATACTTTGTTCTTGGGCATTAACATATTTCAACATAAAGTCAGAAAGCTCTTTTTGTAGTTTTAAAGATTTTTCAGAAAATTGGAAATCCATTACTAAAAAATTGGAGAATTAAGAAGGCCTCCATCATTTACAATAGAAGTACCTGTAACATAAGAACTAGCTTCGGATGCTAAGAAAACTGCGAGTCCAGCCATCTCATCTGGATTTGATGCTCTTCTCAAGGAAACGTTATTGACTAATCTTTCTTCAGCTCCTTCAAATTCAAGTAAACCAGAACTTAATTTAGTTTTTACATATCCAGGACAAATTGCATTAACCCTTATGTTATATTTTCCCCACTCTATCGATTGGTTTTTTGTCAACATAATTAATGCAGCTTTACTAATATTATAAGCTGACATAAATTTTGATGGATGTATACCTTCAATAGAACTTATGTGAATGATATTGCCTGAATTTTGACTTTTCATAATTGGATATACTAAATTACTCAATTCAATGGCTGAGTTTAAATTAATATCCATTGTCTTTTGATAAGCTTCCGCGGGCATTTTATGAATTGGTCCAAAGTAAGGATTTGTACCAGCATTATTAACTAAAATATCTATCCTTCCATGAGCTTTTAAGGTTGTTTCAATTAAATTGATCCTGTCCTCTTTATTTCCAACATGGCATTTTAATGATGAGACAGAAAAACCTTTAGATTTAAATTCGGTTTCGACATTTTTTACAGCCTCTTCACTCCTGCTACTAACAACAACGTGAGCACCAAACTCAGCAAAACCTAAAGCAATAGCTTTTCCAATTCCTTTAGAAGCCCCTGTTATGACAGCCACCTTGCCTTCTAAATTAAATTTTTCCTTTATCATAAAATGTAGTTTAATCTTTTAAGGGATAACCACTAAAGAGATTTAGAAACTTTTTTGTCTAAATAAATTATTGTGAGACATGATAAAAACATCATGGCAGATGGAGCAGTCGGGATGAGTGGGTCACTGATACTTAAATGAAAATAAATTGCAGCAAGCATAAAAGTTCCCATTATAAATGCAGCCGGAGTAACAAATTTTTCAAATTTCAAACCTAAAAGTAAAAAGATTGCACACATTACTTTAAAAATGCCAACAACTATCATTGTAGTTTGATTTAGGCCATAAGCTTGAAATTCTTCAATCATATTTGAAGCGTCAGCGCCACGGTAAATTGTATCCATTTCTAGTCTGAATGTCCATGCGCTCAAGACAGTCACTGCAACTGCTAGAATCAATAATTTTAAAACAAGTTTCATATTAATACATGTAATTTAATAAAAAAATATAAATCTTATAATTGAAAATATTGAAATATTTAATTTGGGTCGTTTTTTGCTATTTTTAAATCCTCAATTAATATTAAAAAAAATTATTTTTAAATAATGAATATTACTGACATCATTCAAAGAAGAAGGGCTGTTTATCCTAATCAATATGAAAATGCAGAAATAGAAGATTCATTTATTAAGCTTTTACTAAAGAATGCCAATACTGCACCTACACATAAACTTACACAACCGTGGTTTTTTAAGGTGTATAAAGGTGATTCCAAAGACAGTCTTGCTATTGAAATGGCTAATTATTATGAGCAATTTTCAAATGGATCAAACCTTGTCGAAATAAAAAAGAAAAAAATAATTGAAAAGTGTAAACTTTCAAATTGCATCATTGCCGTTTTTATGAAAAAGGATTCCTTGAATAGAGTCCCTGAATGGGAGGAAATTGCAGCAACAGCTATGGCAGTTCAAAATATGTGGCTAACATGTACTGCAAATAATGTTGGATGTTACTGGAGTACCCCAAAATATACATCCTTAATGAATAATTTTTTCAAGCTTAAAGAAGGGGAAAAAAGTCTTGGATTTTTTTACTTAGGAAAATTTAATCATTCAGAAATAAAACCCAAACAAAGAATTTCAATTGATGAAAAAGTTGAATGGAACAATTAAATAAATTATGAAAACTAAACTCTACATTTTAACATCACTTTTATTTTCTATTTCATTTTTATTAAATGGTCAATCCAATGCAATTTTTGATACATATGGAGAATCATTTGATATAGCTGGAATAAATAACTATAAAGTTGAAAAAGAATCTCTATTAAATAACCCTCAAGATGATACTAAATTGGAGGGGCAAATTTTGTCTACATGTCCGATGAAAGGTTGCTGGATGAAAATGTCAGTAGAACGAGATACAATTCTTGTCAGGTTTAAAGATTATGGTTTTTTTGTGCCAAAATCTGGAGCTGAAGGTAAATCAGCTATAATTAATGGAAAGCTTTCAGTCGATACTTTAAGTGTTGCACAATTGAGGCATTATGCTGAAGATGCAGGTAAATCAAAGGATGAAGTTTCAAAAATTGTAAAACCTGAAATTACAATATCATTTTTGGCAGACGGTGTCGTGATTAATAAATAACTTTCCTATTTAGAAAAATATCTTTTTAGTGATAGAAATATAAACTTTATTAGGTAAAATAAAACATGCTGAAAGAAAAATAATAAGACAAAATAAATAATTGCTACAGTCCTATCAGCATAGTTATATATCCACTCAAATCCAGTTTTAGAATTATCATATCCATAAAAGAAAATTAATGCTGCTGAACTTAGTGCAAAAAGTATGATCCTTATTTTCAATTAGTTATATATTTTTTTTGTTGTTTAACAATTCAAGATATGCAAAAAAATTGTATCTTAAACCTCCCAAAAAAAATTATGAGATTAACTAAAAGAGACATGGCGCTTACAAAAATTAGCATACCTGCTGCAATTCAATCTGTCTATTTTAGAGGAAAAAGATATCAATACAGTGATTATCTTAAAATCATAAAACAAGCTAATAAGAACGAAAAGAGTAAGTTAGATTCTTAAAATATTTATTCAGCAAAAAAAGTAAAGAATTTATTGAATTATTAAACTTTTGGCATTCATTTTGCCATTTAGATTTAAAAATAATTTTATGAAATATATAAAATCATTGTTGTTAATTTTTTTGATTTTAGGTTGTGCTGTCGAAACCAATGAAGAACCATTTACTGAACCAGCACCTGAATGGACATTTGTTGCTTGTGAAGGTAATTATGGATCTAGTAATGGATCAATTTTTATGATAAATAATAAAGGTATTACACAAGAAATAAAGGATGTAGGAGATGTCGTGAACTCACTTACAGTTTATGAAAATAAATTGATTGCATTAATTAATAACAGTCATAAAATGATGATATATGAAATTTATGACCAGGGATTGAGAATGCCTGGAATTGAAATTGATACAGATCAATCCGGACCAAGACAAATGGTTGTTTTTGATGATAAAATTTATTTTACTAATTGGAACTCATCTGATGTTAAAATATTTAACTTAAAAAATTATGTTATTGAAGATGCTATTCAACTTTCAGGCAATCCTGAATCCATAGCCTATCATGATGGTAATTTAATAGTAGGAATTCAATCAAATGATGACTATTCTGACTCAAATAAATTACACGTTATAAACCCTGTAAGTAAGGAAATATCAGAAACCTTTGAAGTTGGATATGGTCCAACAGATATCGAGGTAAGAGGCAAATCAATATATGTGGCAAACACATATTATGACGCTAGTTATAATGCGTTTTACGGGTCTACAGAACTTGATTTAACAACAAAACAAGTCTCTATAAATAATTATGGGCCAGGGATTGTTTGTGGAGGGGATGTTTTGACATTAAATCAAGAAATATACAGATCGTTTGCAGGTGGTATTGCACAAATTGATGAAAATTTAGATATTCTATCTGAGACTAAAATAGGGGATTTTCCTCCAACACAATTGTATTCTTCAGAGTCTAATAACGGTAAAATTTATTTTGGACTAACTAACTATGTCGATATTAATGTGGTTAAAGTTTACGACTCTAACAACAATGAAATAGCGTCTTATGATGTTGGAATAATTCCTGGTGATTTTGCTTTTTGGAAAGGAGAATAAACTACCTTAAAAACCCATCTATGGAATTCCTGTATTCAATTACAAAACCATTTTCTTGGGTAAAGTTTTTAAATTCTTCACTAGCTGGTCCTGTCACAATAAATTTTTCAAGAGTAAATAAGTTAAAGAATCTTTCAAAGAAAGGACTTCCCATAAAATTTTGACCATGTTTTACTGCAGATTCACTATCGATATACTTTTCATAAAGTGTGACTGAGCTTTTATCCTCTGTAACATAGTATGCATACTCAAGACAAAAATCTTCATTATCAATAACATTCTGTGTTATTTCTTCAACGAATAGATTTAAATCTTCATTTGAATCAGGATTAACCTTTAAATCAATTATGAATGTTATATCATCGGAATCTGAATTTTTGGTTAAAGTTGATTCTTCTTTTTGTTGAGCCACATCAGCACAAGACAATATAAAGAATGGTATAAGTATGTAAATAAGCTTTTTCATAATTAGAACTGTTTATTTAAATATATAAAAATTGTAAGCTAAAATTTATAATTCATTTTACTTATTTCTGAATTAATATTTTTTGCTCCAGGAATTTGTAAATCTTTTGGCGAAGGTTTTATAAATGATGTTTTTTTTGAATCAAAATTTATAGTTTTTTGCTTACTATTAATGTGCATGGTTGTAAATAATGGCTGTTTATATGGACATGTTTTTACAATAGATGGAAAATCATTTTCAATTTTTTTGCTAAACCTTGAAAACTTGTATTTTTCTCCAACCCACTTGTATGATGCGCTATTAATGTGGACGTAAGCAATATCATTAATTATTTTTAAATAATCATCGTGGTGATGCCCACAAATGCATGCAATAACCTTTTTATTACCATTTACAAAAATTGAATCTTCTACAATTTTTCTAATTTCATCTTGATTGAAAATTCCTCCTTTGGAATCTAAACTTTGATGGCTAAATATTATGGTGGGTAAATAAGATTTTTTTAAATCTTCTAGAAGCCATTTTTTTTGATTCGATCCAATATATCTGTTATAATATTCATTCCAAGGTTTTGGATTCTCATCATTTCCATCAAGTACAATAAAGTGATATCCATTTCGATTAAATGAGTAATATCTTTCTTTCATCCCCCACCAACTCATAGTTTGAGCCTTGGTGAAACCATAATCAACCATATCATGATTCCCTAAAACATGGTATTTATTTCCATCAAATAAATTCCAGTAATCTAAAACTATTTCATTTCTTTTTCTGGGTAATGAAAAATCTCCAAGTTGTATTATAAAGTCACATTTTTTGGATATGCTATTATTAATAAAAGACTTTAATCTATGAGACCCGTCATGTATAATGTCTTGGTGAAGGTCAGCTATAATTCCTATTTTTAAATCAGCTTTTGCATCAATAGAAAATGCATTATAAGGATTTATCATAAACCCTGAACTTAAAACGAGGCTTTTATTAATAAAGAGTCTTCTATTCATTTTAACATTACTTAATTTTTATATAATTTAAAATGATCCCCAATTATTTTTAATCATAAGTCCTAATCCTAAATTGATAAAAATTAATGATAAAGTCCCAAAAAAGAACCAATCTTTATTTTCATACTTATATATTACCGACTCTCCAAATAAACATAGTCCACCTGAAAATAAGATGAGTCCAATAAGAGCAAAAGTGTAAGTTTTAATTTTTGTATTATTCATTAAGTCTTTTTTAAATTTACAATCAAATATATTAAATGATAAAAATTACTCTATTTGGTGCAACTGGTCTAATCGGAAATGAGATTCTTAAACTATTAGAAAATGATAGTGACTTTGAAAGGATCAATGTAATCTCAAGAAGACCTATTGAACTAAAATCAAAAAAATCTAACTTAAAAATAATTGACTTCAAAGATTTTAATTCCTATTTAAACGTAATTGATGGAAGTGATGTTGTTCTAGCTGCAATTGGAACAACACAATCAAAAGTTGGTTTTAACAAAAAAAAATACCGTGAAATTGATTTTGATATTATTTCAAATGCTGTTAAAGCTTGTAAAGAAAAAAATGTGAAACACTTCTCATTTGTATCATCGGCCGGTGCTGACATAAATAACAAAAGTTTTTATTTAAAATTAAAAGGTGAAATTGAGAAAGAAGTCAAATCACAAGAATTAAATTCATCAACAGTTTATAGGCCTTCATTATTACTAGGTAAAAGAAATCAAACAAGATCTAATTGGTTTTATGGTATAAGGTTTGGAGAAAGATTAGCTCAAATTATAATACCTATTTTATCATTTCTAATGCCTGATAATTACAAACCAATTAAAGCATGTGATGTGGCAAAAGCAATGGTTAATGAATCAAAAAAAATTGAGCCTGGATTTAAAATTTATCATTACAAAGACATTTTGAAGTTGAGTTAAGATTGTTATCCTATATTTTTTGTTCCTTAAATGTTATAAAAAAAAATTATTATTGTTCATCTAAAAATTAATTATGAAAAATTATATATATATTTTAACAATTCTATTTTCATTTTCATTATCAGCACAAGATGGATTCTGGTATGATGTTCTTCTTGAAGTTGAGGGTGAAAACGTAAATGAATTTGAAAAAACAGTAGATGGGTTTTATTCATCATTAGATTTTCCTGGTGACGTAACATTATCTTTTTCAAGAATTCAGCTTGCAGGACAAGGTTTTGAAGAAACTCATATTTTAAGCTTTTTAAGCCCTTCATCTGAATCATTGGCTAGTTTTCTATCAACTCTAAGCGGAGCAAAATGGGAGAGCTATGTAAGTAAAGTGAGACCGCTTGTTGATAGTGTTAGAAGGTCTGCTGGAATAGTTACCAAAGCTTATAATCAAGAGGATGTTGATCCAATCGGTCAAGCATGGTTATTTAAAGTAAAAAGTAAAGATGCTCCAGCATTTTATGAGGAATACTCTAAAGTAATGGAAGTATTTGATTTTGCTGGGTTCTCTGGTACAGGTCAAATCAATCATGGCGTAAGTAATGGTGAAAGTCATTTTATATACGCTACATATGATGATTTAAACGGTGCTTTTACATTTGGACCTAAAAATGATACAGAGGCTAAAGCTTTCGCAGAATTTTTTGAAGCAACTGCTGAGTTCGCCGAGTTTAAGCAATCTTTTACAAGAGTACTAATTAAAGAGTATAAGTAAAGATTAAGAAAAGAGCCCAATTTAATGGGCTCTTTTTTTTGAACTAAATTTTATTCATTTCTGCTGTTGCAACAAATGCAACACCATCAGGTCCACTAACCGTATATTTATAAAGAATTTTGTTTTCATCATCAGGTAATAAATCAATTTCCCAGGATGTAACATATGTGTCTTTTTTTAAACTTAATCCACTCATATCGTCATCAGTTTTGAAAATCAATTTTCCATTTTCACTAGATGTGAGTTTTGATACGGGCTTGTTCTGTAATCCACAATAATGAGTTAACAAAAGTTCATCATTTTGATAATTAAAAATAGTAAGCATTTCAATTCCTCCAGTATTGCTTTCTTCCAAAATAGCACTTCCATTTGATGCAATGCTAAACTCTAAAATAAAGCTGTCGGTAGTTTCATCTGTTCTTTCCAAAGTTCCAACCCATTTTCCTTCAAGTTGTTTTAACGTTTCAAAGTCATTTGGATCTATATTAGCATTTAAGTTAAATGCAAAAATTAAACTTAATAGTGTAATAAGATTTTTCATAATTATTGTTTTATTCTAACAATGATATAAAAAAATGATAAAATAGTATATTTAAATATTGAGTAATTTAAAAATTAATATACACCCCAACGATAAAAGGATAAGCTTTAATTCTAAGGAGCATAATTACATGGTAGATGGAAACAGAATTAAAAATTCTGTATCCCAACTTATTGAGACTTTTTTTCCAGAATTTGATTCAGAATATTGGTCTAGAATGAAGGCTAAAGAACGATTAGATTTTTTAGGAAAGAAATATGGTAAAGAACAACTTGATGAATTGCAAAAAAAAATATTAGATGAATGGGATACAAAAAGAGAAGAAGCTGCTAAAAAAGGAACTCTTTTGCATGAAGTAATTGAAAAATATTACAACAATATAGATGTCAAAGAATTCCCTCCAGAATTTAAGTATTTTGAGGAATTTATTAAAAAATACCCATCAATAAAACCCTATAGAACTGAGTGGAGGGTGTTTGACTCAAAAGCATCAATTGCTGGAACAATTGATATGGTTTATGAAAAACCCAGTGGTGAGTTGTTTATTTTCGATTGGAAAAGATCAACCAAGCTTGTTAATGATATTGGCGCAGTAATTAAAAGTGATTTTGAATATGGGTTTGATGAGCTTAATGATCTATCAAATAATAGCTATAATAAATACTGTTTACAATTAAATTTATATAAATATATTTTGGAAGAGAACTATGATAAAGAAATTAGCTCAATGAATTTGCTTATTCTGCATCCAAAGTACCATACTTTTTTTCACCTGAAAATACCACTATTGAAAAAGGAAACAGATTTTTTAATAAGAAAAGCTAGATCGTTTTAATTAAAGAATCTCATCAAAAGTTTAGAAATAACTGCGATAATAAATACCACAAAAACAAACGTGATTGCAATTTCAATAATTAAGAATAAAAGAAAAACAACACAAAAGAAACGAACAAAAGTTCTTATTTTTTCTGGTAAATAGCCAAAAAAATATTTATCAAACAAACTCATAAGTTTTAGCTAAATTACAATACTAAATAATGAACTACAATTTAAAATCACATTGGGAAAAAATTTATGATGAAAAAAATGAGGATGAAGTAAGTTGGTTTCAAAAAGAAACCAACGAATCGCTAAAGATGATACAAAATGCGGGAATCGAGAATCCAAAAATTATTGATGTTGGAAGTGGCAGAAGTAAATTATTAAAGCATTTGATTGAAATTGGGTATAATCATTTAACATATTTAGATATATCCGAATCCGCACTAGAAAAATCAAAAAAATTTTTAGGTGAACAATCAAATAAAGTGAGATGGATTTCTGAAGATATTTTAAGTTTTAAAACTGATGAAAAATTTGATATTTGGCATGATAGAGCCGTATTTCATTTTTTAAATGAAGAAAATCTAATTAGAAAATATATAGACATAGTTGAAAAAAACATTTCTGAGAATGGGCATTTGATAATTGGAACTTTTTCTGAAAATGGCCCCTTAAAATGCAGTGGTCTAGATGTAAAAAGATATTCAGAAAAAGTGATTGAAAAAATATTTAATAGAAGTTTTAAACTAATAGATTCATTTTATTATGATCATGTAACTCCTTTTAACACTACTCAAAACTTTCTCTTTTCACATTTTATAAAAAAGTAATTTATATAATGAGTAAAAAAAACAATGACAATAGAGAAATGTTTGATTCTATTTCTGAGGAGTATGATTTTATTAATAATCTAATAACTTTTGGGGCTCACAATAAATGGAAAAAGAAAATAGTTAGCATTTCCAAGAAAACGAATCCAAAGAAAATTTTAGATTTAGCAACAGGAACCTCTGATATAGCAATTGAGCTATCATCGATAAAAAATTGTAAAATTATAGGAGTTGACCCTTCTTCAAAAATGCTTGAAGTTGGGCAAAAAAAAGATTAACAATCTTAATTTGAATGGAAACATATTACTTGAGAAAGGTGATGCTGAAAAGTTAAAATATAATAGTGAAATATTTGATGTGGTCACAATAGGTTATGGTGTCAGAAATTTTACAAATCTTAAAAATTCTCTCAAAGAAATTTATAGAGTATTAAAAAAAGATGGATTATTAATTATTCTAGAAACATCATTGCCTTCGAACCCTTTAGTAAGACTTTTTTATAATATTCACACAAAATTATACGTAAGAATTATCGGAAAGGTTTTTTCAAATAATCCCAATGCATACGGTTATCTTGAATCGTCTGCTAAAACATTTCCATATGGTAAGGATTTTATAAAAATACTTCGAGATATAAAGTTTAAAGATATAAGATCAGAAATAAAACTTTTTGGTGCCTCAACAATATACATTGCAAAAAAATAATACAAAAAGTCAATAAAACTTTACATTTTAAATTATTTTTATATATTTGTAAAGTAAACTTTACATTATATTAATTAAAATTATGATTTATGAGTAAAGAAAAAAAAAGCAATTTTATGCTATGGCTTGTTGTAGGTTTTACTATAGTTATGCTGTGGTATTGGTTAAATAAATAATATCTAAGATTATGAAAGTACATAAAAGACATAATAAAATTGTTTTGGCCTGGACATTTCTATGGCTAATAAGTTTTGCAATTTTAGTAGGTGGGCCTAATGAATTATGGGAAAACAACACAATTACAATAATCGCCGCAATAATAAATTTCATTCTAATTATTACAATGTTATATGTTAGTAAAAATCAGTTTGATGATTATGATGAGCTTCAAAAAACTGTTCAATTAAAAGCAGTATCTCTAACTTTGTTTCTAACTATTTTCATGGGTGTTTTTTGGATGGGAATATTTGAGGCAGGATTACTTGAAATAGAGCCTCGAGTTCATCATTTAGTAATGTTTGCAGCTCTAACTTTTATTTGTTCTTCAATTTTTATTTTTAAAAAATATCAATGAAAAATAGAGTTAAAGAGCTGAGGAAAAATCAAAAGCTCACACAAGAGGAACTTGCAGAGTTAATTGGAATTTCAAGGCAGGCAATAAATGCAATTGAAAAACAGAAATTTGATCCTAGTTTACCAACCGCTTTTAAAATGGCTAATTTATTTAAAACTAGTATAGAGGATATATTTAAGTTTCATTAGTTAATTTGATCTTAATATTTTTGAAAACTTTTTATTCTAGTTTACAATGATTATAAAGACTAACTAAATATAATAATATTGCACCCCACATAATGTAAATAAAATGTGATGATGGAATCCAAAAATAAGCTAAGAGAATATTTGAGAACAATAGTATTCCGAGGACTGAAAGGTATTTATTTCTAAAACTTTTGTTTTCGAAAAACTTATTTGAAGCAAACACTAATAGCATTAATCCAGTCCCAAGAACATATAATCCTAAAAATCTATATATCTGCTTAAGATATGCTCCAAGAGTATCATTTCCTTCAATTAAAAATAATTCATTAAAAGTCATTGCTAATCGTTCTTCATTTGCTACCTGATCTAAAATCCAAGGCTCTGGGCTAATTAACCACCTTATTCCAGAAATACATATAACGACTGATATAATTAATACTGGGTATTTAATGAATCTGTTTAGCTTATTTTCCATGAGTTAAAATTATGTTCATTAATTTACAATAATTATTATTGAGAAATTAGTTTGCTAAAAAATAATTAGTACAAAAAGTTTGATGTTAATATTTAATAGCATAAAAAAAATATAGCTAAATTTATAGAATATATTATTTCTCAAATTGAAAAAAATTCTCTTCATTATTTTCTTTGTTTTTGCATCCTGTGACCCATACAGCTGTGGGACAATAGTTGATAAATATGAAATGAACGGCGTGTATTTTTTTACATTAACATCAACTTCGGGCACTAATAATGCCGAGAACCCTGGAGGAGGTGGTCAAGTAGAAGTAACAAGGGACACATATAATTCCTTTGTAATTGGAGAAGAATATTGTAATGAATAATAACGAATGAAATACATAACTCTATTAATTTTACTCTTTAGCATCTCTATAAATTCACAAGAAGTTCAACAAGTAGAAGTTGTCAAAAATGACAATCAAATCTCAGAACTCTTTGAAGAATTAGGTCAAAATGAATTAAAACTGGATTTAATTGATATTCTAAGTTTACCAGCTTTTGATATAACGTATGAAAGAATTAAGGATCCTTACTCCTCCTTTGGAGTAAGCATGTTTATAAATGCAGGTGACAACGATTCAGCATCCAGAAATTGGACTGATAAGTTCTCCTTGACTCCTTTCTATCGTTTTTATTTTTTTAATAAAAGAGATTATGGTGGGGCTGGATTTTTTGCTGAAATATTTACTAAATTTTCCTCTGGAAAACATGATGTTGAGTATTACAATTTCAGCGATAACTCTGGTTCAGATTATATTAGAACCGAAGAAGAGAATTTTTTTGATATTGCACCTGGTGCAGCCATTGGACAAAAATGGGTAAACAAAAAAGGCTGGACTTTTGAAATAACTGGTGGTGTTGGGAGATTTCTTCTAAATAAAGATGAAAATGATTCATCTACAGGACAAGAAATATTTTCAAATAGACCCGAAGCTGTACTCAGAGGAGGATTTTCAATTGGTAGAAGATTTTAATTAGTACAGCAAAGCTTTTTTACTATTATTTTTCCAGCCAGCTTGTGATTTATATTTTACAAAATAAATTTTTAAATCACTTTGTGAGCTATAATCCACAAAGTAAATTTTCTTATCAGATTGTGATGCATAATCTACAAAATACCATAAACCTTCATTTTCCTTTGCTTGCGACTTATAGTCAACTTTAAACACATTTAAATCTGCTTGAGATTCATAATCTACAACAAAGACTTTTATATCGGATTGTGATTTATAATCAACTGAATATATTTTTTGAGAATAAAATTTATTAAAAAATAATAGTGTGAAAAATAAAATTAATTTATTCATGCTTTTAATTTGTTAAGTTCAAACTTAGTGCCACGATAAATTTCATTAAATTAGAATAAAACAATTAAATTTTTACAAATGAAAAGAAAAGTAATTGCTGTTTGGAAAGGAGATGGCGCTGATGGCGCTGGCGTTTTAACAGCTCAAAGTGGGGCATTTAATAATATGCCATATACTTTTAAAACAAGGTTTGAAAACGATAATGGTGAGCTTGGAACTAATCCAGAAGAGCTTATCGCTGGAGCACTAGCAGGTTGTTTCAATATGAAATTAAGTTTTGTTCTAAATGAATCTAATTTTAGTCCTGATGAATTAAATACTGAAGCCCTGTTGACTTTTGAAGATGGAAAAATAATTTCAATCGATTTAAATTTAAAAGCAAAAGTGTCTGGAATTTCAAAAGATAAGTTTGATGAATTGGCAGAGGAGGCAAAAAGCAACTGCCCAATATCAGGTGTTCTAAATTGTGATATTAATTTGAAATCAATTACACTTTAACAACTTAGAAATAATATTATTTAGTTTTTAACTCTTACAATGTTTTTTGGCCATGGATCTTTGAATTTATCTCCATTTTTCCATTGCTGTATTTCTTTTTCTGTAAGAAAGCATGACCTTACTTTTTCAGAAAATTGATCTACTTGTTGTTTGTCACCTATAATAGTTAGATCACAACAACGATCTCCAAAACGTCCTAACTCATTAGATAATTTTTGTCTCAATAATTTTACTTCTTCATCTAACAAGCCATGTTCTTTATCTTCAAGAATAGCTGCACGCCATGTGCCTAATATTTCGAGAGAAATTGATCCTGCTGATTGATTCCATAATAGTGATTGATTGTCTCTACTAGCCAGCCAAAAAAAACCTTTGCTTCTATAAATTCTTTTATCTAAAAATTGATGACAAACATCCCAAAGTCTTTGAGGGTGAAATGGGCGATCATCTTTTATTACTCTGGTTGCTAAATTGTAGGGCCTATCGTTATTTTCTTCCAAATCTAAAACTGGCTTTAGTTCCTTAAATAATCTTTCAACATTATAGTAATTGTATTCGTTTATTTCAAATAACGATTCAATTGAAAGTTTTCCAAAGATTATAGAATCTATTGACGCAAATGGATTGATTTGATTTATGTGATTAGATATTTTTTTTAGATCAGAATTATTAATTCTATCTTCTTTTGTCAGAATTACATGGCTGCAAAATAAAATCTGTTCAACCAATAAGTTAATTGGTCCTCTTTTACCATGCAGCATATTTTGTTGCATTTCTGGTATAAGATTTTTTCCACAATTGAAATCTTGAGAAATCATTAAGCTATCGACTAATGCAAGAACGCCTGTCAAATTAACTTTATTATGATTTTTAAAATACTTTATTAAAGGCATTGGATGGCAACTTCCAGATGTCTCAATTATGATCAAGTCGGGATCATTATTAGATAATAATTTATTTATTGCTTGATCTAGTTTTTGAAGCCCCTCTTTACTGCTAAGGATATTTGAGTTGATAGATTGTAGTATTTTTTCATCTTTTTCTACAATTGCACTATTAGATATTAACTCACCATCAACATCTAACTTACTCATATCATTTACAATGGCGCAAACAGAAATATCTTTTCTTTTGGATTGAGACAAAAGACTTCTAAAAAGAGTAGTTTTTCCAGAACCGAGGAAACCATTTAAAATTACAATTGGAATTTCTTTCGACATTATCCTAAGGTGGTTAACTTTTGGATTTAAAATTATTAGTATCTACAAAAAGCAAAATTAGAGTTTTAGATCCATTCCTTCTTCTGCGACATTATATCCTTTACTTACAACGTATTTATACTCATCACTATTTTTATTAATTAATGGATTTGTATGATTTAAATGAATAAAAAATATTTTATTTTTTTCCTCTTCTTTTATTGGTTCGAATAGTTCTAAGCTTTCAACAACAAATGGGTGAGGAATTTCAGAAAGATCTCTGTAATTAACCTCTTTAGCATCATAGAAGGTTGCATCAATTAATGCATAATCAACTTTTTTGATCTCATCAATGATTGATTTTTCCCACAAATACCATTTGTCTATATCTGGGATAAAAAGAGCTGTTTTGTTTGGACCATAAATTTTATACCCAACAGTTTCAGAAAATTCTGCCCTATGTGGAACTTCAACTGGCTCTATTATAACATTTGGATCTATGGATAGTTTTGAGTTATTATTTATTTCTTTAATTGAAATATTTTGTAAAGAAACCAGCTGACTCCACGGCCCATTATTTTCAAGAAAATTTTTCATCCTTGGCATAGCATAAACATTAACTAATTTGGAGTTTAAAGCTTCTCTTCCAAAATACATCAAACCTGTGTAGTGTCCAATGTGGGCATGAGTTAGAAAAATACCCTTTAAATCTTTTTTAATTCTATCACCCATAAAATTAAGTTGTTCATTTATGTCAGGTGAAGCATCGAACAAGTATGATTCATTATTTTCATTATTGATCAACATAATTGATGTTACAAATTTCTTTTGCTGTATGTTTTCGCAACATGTTTTGTTATTTCCTAAGTGAGGTAAACCACCATCTTGAACAACTCCAAGTATTTTTAAACTATAGTTTGAATTAACCTGATTAAATGCAAAAAAAGGGAATAGAAGAATCGATAATATTAAATAAGTTCTAAAATTCAAATCAGTCAAAAATTGCTTTAAGTTCAGTAGCTTCGCTAGGCTTCATCTTACCGGCTAAAACTAAACTCAATTGTCTTCTTCTTAAAGCTGCTTCATAACGCTTTTTTTCTAATTCTGTTTGTGGGGTAATAGACGGTACCTTGGTTGGTTTTCCTTTGCTATTAACTGCAACAAAAGTATATATAGCCTCATTGACTTTTACTTTTTCCTTGCTTGTTTTATTTTGTTTCCAAACATCGATAAAAACCTCCATTGAGGAGTTAAAAGCTCGTGAAACTTTAGCTTCAATTGTTAAAATACTTCCATTAGGAACTGGCTCTCCAAAAGCAACATTATTGATAGACGCAGTTACAACAATTTGCTCAGAATGTTTAATTGCAGCAATACTTGCAACCTTGTCCATACGAGCCAAAAGTTCGCCGCCAAAAAGATTATTTAAACTGTTTGTATCACCTGGTAAAACTATATCTGTTTGAATAGTTTTAGACTGTTCTGGAAATTTTGAACTCATATAAAATTTACTCTAAAACAAAAATCCACGCATCTTTATTCTCAGATGCTTGCAATTGTCTTAATGCCACAACAGCATCTTTTCTGTTAGAAAAATTATCAAATGATATTGGAATAAGTCCTTTATCATTAAGTGGAAGTTTAGTTGGATTGTAACCTTTAGTCAAAAGGTTTTTATATAATTTATCCGCATTAGATTTAACGCCAAAAGCTCCGGCTATAATATGATATTTATTTGATTTAAGGTTTACTTTTAATTCTATGGCTGGGATAGATCCAAAATCAAAAATTGCGTTTTCTACCCTTTCAATTGTTCTTTGTCTATTTTCTTGTTCTAACAGAATTTTTTGTTGAAATGAGTATTTTTCATACTCATTGTTAAAGAAAAATGTAGCAGAAATAATAAGAACCATTGCTGCAGCATATTTTATAAATTCTGGTACTTTGGACTCTGAATTATTTGCTTTTAAATCATTGTATTTTTTTAAGGTCGATTTATTATAAGTGGATTCATTAGTTAACTTCTTTTTATAATAAATTGTAGGCAGTCCAAATGAACCAAGAAAATGATTTGAATCTAAATCTGGGGCAAAAACTATATTCTCATCTGCATTGTAACTTAACTCTCCAATATTTTTTAATACTAGTGATTCTTCATTTAAAATCTTCTTCCAGCTTACAACTTCTGTATGGACTTTCTTGACAGCATCTTCATAACTAATACCTAATTCCTTTGAAATAAAATTAGCTATGAGACCATCATTACTTTTTATTTTAGAATTAAATGAAACTCTTCTAGATGGTGGATAAAATTTTCCTTTATTTTCATCATATATAGACGAAAATTTATTTATTATAAAACTTCCAAATTCAGGTACTGTTACACAATCATTTGTATATAGTAAAATATTAATAGCATTGGTTAATTGCATAAAATAAATTTAAACTATTTTTCTTAAAAAAGAATGAATTAATAGCCAAGTTTTTTTCTAACCCTATTGATCACTTCATTCGCTGTTTTCTTGGCTTTTTCAGCACCTTCACTTAAAATCAAATCAATCTCTTTTTTATTTGACATTAAATGGTCATATCTTTCTCTTTCAGCTTTAAATTTTGATAGGATTAGTTCAAATAATTCTTGCTTTGCATGACCATATCCAAAACCACCATTTTCATATTTGGTTTTAAGATTTTTAACTTGATCTGGCGAACCTAAGAGAGTGTATATTTTGAAAACATTACAACTTTCAGCATTCTTAGGTGATTCAAGAGGAGTACTGTCAGTTTCAATTGACATTATTTGTTTCTTTAGCATTTTTTCTGATAAAAAAACATCAATGATATTATTTTTAGACTTGCTCATTTTATGACCATCTGTACCAATAACATACTTGGTTTCCTCATTTGTTAAAGCCTCTGGAATTACTAATGTTTCTCCATATCTATTATTAAACTTATTTGCAACATCTCTTGTAATTTCAAGATGCTGAAGTTGATCTTTTCCAACAGGAACGACATTTGCATCATACAGTAATATGTCAGCAGCCATTAACATTGGATATGTAAATAATCCAACATTTACATCTTTTAACTGATTGGATTTATCTTTAAAAGAATGCGCCAGGGTTAATCTTTGATATGGAAATAAGGATGATAAAACCCATGAAAGTTCGGTTGTTGTGGGAACGTCTGATTGCTTATAAAAAACTGTGTTTGATGTGTCTAACCCAAAAGCTAACCATGCAGCAGCAGTTGAATAAGTATTTTCTGAAAGCTCAACTGGATCTTTAATTTGTGTTAAAGAGTGTAAATCTGCAATAAATAAATAAGAATCTTTATTTTTTTTTGATTCTTCAATTGCAGGGATAATTGCTCCTAAGATATTCCCTAGATGAGGAGTTCCTGTACTTTGAATACCGGTTAATATTCTTGACATACTAAACAAAAGTAATAGTTTTAGAGACATTAATAACAATTAACTACTTTTGAGTCGTGTTAAAGATTCTAAAAATCTGTGTTCTAGGAATATGGAATGTTTGGTTTTACGTGCTTTGTTTTATTGGTATTGTTATCTCAATGCCTTTTCTAATAATTTTTTCATTTAAAGAAAGTTGGTATCCATATTTCTTTTGGGTGGCTAAGAACATCTGGTCAAATACTGTGATGTATGGCATGGGTTTCTATCCATCTATTAAATGGAAAGAAAAATTTGAAAAAGGTAAAAGCTATATGCTTGTATCTAACCATAAAAGTATGATAGATATAATGCTAATGCTATCAGCTTGTGACCATCCCGTAGTTTTTGTAGGTAAAAAAGAATTAGATCGTATACCAATATTTGGATATTTCTACAGTAAAGTTTGTATACTAGTTGACAGAGATAATGCACAAAGCAGAAAAGATGTGTACGCAAAGTCAGCAAAGAGACTCAGTAATGGGCTATCAATTTGTATTTTTCCAGAAGGTGGAATACCAGAGCCAGGAGTTATTTTACAGGACTTTAAAAATGGGGCGTTTAGTTTAGCAATTCAATTTCAAATACCAATTGCTCCAATGAGCTTCTATGATTGTGAAAGAAAGTTTCCATACTTCTTTGCATATAACTATTTCGTTGGAAGTCCAGGAAAACTAAGAGCTAATGTTCATGATTTTATTGAGACAAAAGGAATGACACAGGAAGACATTCCTGACTTGAAAAATAAAGTTTTTAATTTATTGAAAAATGATTTAGAAAAAGTTATTTCTCAGAGTTGAGTAACTCAAAAATTTTCTTTTCTAGCTCATCACATAACTCAGGATTATCTTTTAATAGTTTTTTTACTGAGTCTCTACCTTGACCAAGTTTTGTTTCTCCATAACTAAACCAAGAACCGCTTTTATCGATAATACCTGCTTCTGTACCTATATCTATAATTTCTCCTAATTTTGAAATTCCTTCACCATACATGATATCAAACTCACACACTCTAAACGGTGGTGCTACTTTATTCTTGACAACTTTTACTCTAGTTTTATTTCCTTGAGCATTTCCAGATGAATCCTTAAGTTGTGTGGATCTTCTAATATCAAGTCTTACAGAGGCGTAAAATTTGAGTGCATTACCACCAGTTGTAGTTTCAGGATTACCAAACATAACTCCAATTTTTTCTCTTAACTGATTTATGAAAAAGACTGTACAATTTGTCTTGCTAATAGTTGAGGTTAGTTTTCTTAAGGCTTGTGACATTAGTCTTGCATGAAGTCCCATTTTAGAGTCGCCCATTTCACCTTCAATCTCACTTTTTGGCGTGAGTGCAGCTACAGAGTCAATTACTATGAGGTCTATAGCTCCTGATCTGATCAAGTTATCTGTAATTTCGAGAGCCTGTTCTCCATGATCAGGTTGTGAAATAATTAAATCATCAATATTAACTCCAAGATTTTGAGCATAAAATCTATCAAATGCATGTTCGGCATCGATAAATGCAGCAATACCGCCTGCCTTTTGACACTCAGCTATAGCGTGCAAAGTTAGGGTTGTCTTTCCCGATGACTCTGGCCCATAAATTTCTACAACCCTTCCTCTTGGATATCCACCAACTCCTAAAGCAAAGTCTAATCCAATTGATCCTGTTGAAATCGACTCGACAGCTTCATGAACAGAATCACCCATTTTCATGACAGTTCCTTTACCATAAGTTTTGTCTAATCTATCTAGAGTTAATTGAAGTGCTTTTAATTTTGAGTCTTTGTCTGATGCCATGAAAGGAAATTTTAAATTTAAAGTACTAAAAGTACATTTTATTTAATAAAAATCATAATTTAAAAAAGCTACATTTGTAAAGAATTTTTATCTGATTTAATTAAAAAATGGAACTGTACAACAAGCTCAGTAAAGAAGAGAGAATCAAGCTAATTAAAGAGGCTGGTGAAAAACGATTTACTCTTTCTTTTTACAAGTACCATTTGATAAAAAATTTGGACATATTTAGAAACTTTTTATTTGTTGAATTAAATAAATTGGATGTGCTTGGAAGAATATATGTTGCTTCTGAAGGAATTAATGCACAACTCTCTTTACCATCAAAAAATATTGATAAACTAAAAGATTTGATTGATGATATAACTTTTTTAAATAAAGTTCGTTTAAATATAGCTGTTGAACATGATGACGAATCTTTTTTGAAATTAAAAATTAAAATTAGAGATAAGATTGTTGCTGACGGTCTCAAAGAATTCGATTATGATTTAGAAAAAAATGGAGAGCATGTAAATGCAGAACAATTTAATAGTCTATTGGAGGATAAAAACACCATAACATTAGATATGAGAAATCACTATGAAAGTGAAATTGGCCATTTTAAAGGAGCAGACCTTCCTGATGTTGACACTTTTAGAGAGTCCTTACCAATAATAAATAATAAGTATAAAAATCAAAAAACTAAGAAAAATATACTGATGTATTGTACGGGAGGAATAAGATGTGAAAAGGCTAGCGCTTATTTAATTAAAAATGGGTACAAGAATGTTTATCAACTTGAAGGTGGAATAATTGAATATGCCAGGCAAATAAAAAAATATGATATTGAAAATAAGTTTATTGGTAAAAACTTTGTTTTTGATAATAGACGAGCAGAAAGAATATCTAAGCAAATAATTTCCTTTTGCCATCAATGTGATGAGAAATGTGACAATCATGTAAACTGCAATAATGAAGCATGTCACCTACTCTTCTTGCAATGTGAAAAATGTAAAATTAAATTTGATGGTTGTTGCAGTTTTGATTGTAAAGAAATTTATTCTTTACCAATTGATGATCAAAGAAAGCTTAGAAAAGGAAAAAGAAACAGTAATAAAATTTTTAAAAAAGGGAGGTTTACCCATAAAGTATAATTATAATGTCAAACAAGTTTAAAATTTTAATATCATCATTAATTCTAGTTATTGCTTCTTGTGGAGACAACAATACAATTTTTTTAAATTATCAAGATGTGGATGGAGTCTGGGAAAAACAAAATGAAGTTAAATTTTCATTCAATTCCGATAAAGAATCTATTACGGATATAAGTTTATTATTACGTAATGATTCCTCTTATCCATTTTCAAATATTTATGTAATCACATCAATTAAAAATAATGATAGAGTAGTCTTTGATACAATTAATTACTCATTTAAAGACAGTGATAATAAATGGTATAATTTTAAATCATCAAGAATTAATAATAGTAAGATTACAATTAAAGATAAATTCAAAATACTCCCGGGCATATTTGAGTTAAGGGTAAAACACGCGATTAGATATTTAGATAGTATTTCACCTCAAACAAAATTAGATGGTATCTTAGATGTTGGATTAATGGTTGAAAATTCTATAAAATGAAAAAATATAAATTACAAGTTTTTATTTTTTGGTTTGCCTTCACGGTTTTTGTAACATGTTTATATGGTGTTTTTTACCTTGCATCGATTGGTAAGCTAGGTGATATGCCAGACTTTAGACAGCTAGAAAATCCAAAGACAAATTTTGCTTCTGAAATAATATCATCAGACAATAAGGTTTTAGGTAAATATTATTTTAATGATAATAGGACTCCCATTGATTATAATGAATTAAACCCCAAAACTGTAGAAGCATTAATTGCAATTGAAGATGAAAGATTTTACAGTCATCCTGGTATCGACTTAAAAGCTACAATTAGAGCAATTGTTTTTCTAAATACAAGAGGCGGTGCAAGTACAATTTCACAGCAACTAGCTAGACAATTATTTGTTGGTGTAAGATCAAGAAATATTTTTCAGGCAATTGTTCAAAAAATTAAAGAATGGGTAATAGCAGTTGAGCTAGAGAAACAATACACAAAAGAAGAAATAATAACGATGTATTTGAATATTTATGATTTTGGATATTATGGTGATGGTATAAAATCTGCTGCAAATATTTACTTTTCCAAAGAACCTAAAGAATTAAATATTGAAGAATCAGCCATGCTTGTTGGAATGCTTCAAAACTCATCATACTATGACCCTTTTCGTAGAACGGAAATAACTAAAAATAGAAGAAATTTAGTTTTCAATCAAATGGAAAAAAATGGATTCATTTCACCAAAGGAAAAAGATTCATTAAAAAATTTACCTCTGGAGCTTAATTATAACCCGCAATCACACAGGAGAGGTTTAGCTACATATTTTAGGTCTTATCTAAGAGGTTTTATGAAAGATTGGACATCTAAAAATCTAAAGAAAGATGGCACAAAGTATAATCTTTACGTAGATGGTCTAAAAATTTACACGACAGTAAATGCTGAAATGCAACAATATGCTGAAGATGCAGTTTCAGAACACATGAAAAATTTACAAAAGGAATTTTTTAGACAAAATGACACTCTATCTACTGCTCCATTTAGAGATTTAGAGGAAGACGAGGAAGAAGCAATAATGAAAAGGACTATGAGAAGATCTGAAAGATGGAGGAAAATGAGGTTGGCAGGAAAAACAGGTGAGGAAATTGAAGAAGCTTTTGAGGTGCCAGTAAATATGACAATTTTTTCATGGGAAGGTGATATTGATACTATAATGAAACCCATTGATTCAATTAGGTACTATAAACATTTTTTACAAGCAGGAATGATGTCAATGAATCCTAAAAATGGTCATGTAATGGCTTGGGTAGGTGGAATAGACTATAGGAACTTTCAGTATGATCATGTAATGCAGAGTAAAAGACAAATTGGATCAACATTTAAGCCTTTTTTATATGCCACCGCAATAGATCAACTTAAGCTGTCTCCTTGTGATTCATTTCCAGACATGATTCATTGTATTGAACCTTATAAATATGGAAACCCTGAGCCTTGGTGCCCAACAAATTCAAGCGATAAATATGGGGGAATGAGAACATTAAGTAATGCGCTGGCTAACTCTAAAAATACAATAAGCGCACAACTAATTGATAAAGTTGGTCCCAAACCAGTTGCTGATTTAGCTAGAAGTCTTGGAGTTTCATCAAATGTTCCAAATGTTCCTGCTATTGCCTTAGGTACACCAGATTTAAGCGTGTATGAAATGGTTGGAGCTTATGGGGCTTTTGCAAATAAAGGAATTTATGTCAAGCCTGTTATGGTAACCAGAATTGAGGATAAAAACGGTACCATAATATATCAATCAAAACCAGAAACAAAAGATGTTCTAAGTGAAGAATCATCATATGTGACTTTGAAATTATTGGAGGGTGTTACCAAGTTTGGATCTGGGGCAAGATTAAGACATGCCATTCCTGAAGATGAAAGAAATTATATTTACAAAAACGTTGTTACAGGATATCCTTACAAATTTGATAATGCAATTGCAGGTAAAACTGGTACTACACAGAACCAAAGTGATGGATGGTTCATTGGTATGGTCCCTAATTTAGTTACAGGTGTTTGGGTTGGAGGTGAAGACAGATCTATTCATTTTGAAGAGATTGGGTATGGTCAAGGAGCAACTATGTCTCTTCCGATATGGGGCTTATTTATGAAAAAATGTTATGAAAGTGAGACACTTAATGTTTCGAAAGAAGATTTTGAAGAACCAGAAAAGATGGAAATAGTTATTGACTGTTCAAAAATAAAACCAACAGACATTGAAGATGATAGTGATGATATAAATGATTTATTAGGTATTGGAAATTAAATTATGAAAAGGTTAGTTTCACTTGATTTTTTTAGAGGATTAACAATAGCTGGGATGATAATAGTAAATGATCCTGGAAGTTGGTCTCATGTTTATGCCCCATTGTTACATGCTGAATGGCATGGCGCTACCCCAACTGATTTAGTTTTTCCATTCTTTCTTTTTATAGTTGGTGTTTCTATTACACTATCTTTAAGTAAATTAAAATCAAAACCATCATCAACTATATATATTAAGATCTTTAAAAGGTCTTTGATAATATTTGGACTTGGAATCTTTCTTTCATTGTTCCCAAATTTTGATTTTGAAAATCTGAGAGTTGCTGGTGTTTTACAAAGAATAGCACTTGTTTACCTTGGTTGCTCTATACTATATTTAAACTCAAATTTCAAATCACAACTATATACAGGAATAGCTTTATTGGTTTCATATTGGGTCTTTATGATGCTTGTTCCTTTTGATGGAAATCCTGCAGGAACTCTTGAACCAGGTAAAAACTTTGCAGCTTGGGTAGACAGCTTTATTGTACCTGGAAGAATGTATCAAGAAACTTGGGATCCTGAAGGGTTGTTTAGCACCATCCCTGCAATAGCTAGTGGAATATCAGGAATGTTATGTGGAAAAATGATAAAAGAAGATTCTGAAAAAATCACAAAACTGTTTTTTTGGGGAACTATTTTATTAGTAGTTGGTCATTTTTGGGACTATATTTTCCCAATCAATAAACATATATGGACTAGTTCATATGTATTATACTCGTCAGGTTTAGCAATGATTATTCTAGCTGCATCAATGTGGCTTATAGACGAAAAGAAATATACTTCAAATATTAAATTTGGATTAGTCTTCGGTTCAAATGCAATCGTTGCATATGTTCTTCATGGAATTGTATGGAGGTTATTCCAATTCCCAATTATGGGTGGAGTAGGTTTTCAAAAGTTCTGGATGGATACTGGAATTGGACTTGGTCTACCAGCAAAATTCGTTTCATTCGATTGGGCTATATTCTACACTTTGATTATTTATATGATTGTCTATCAATTATATAAAAGAAAAATTTTCATCAAAATTTAATTATCTGTACATTTAGCGGTCTAATTAAAAAAAATATTATGAAAAATTTTATGTATATACTAATGGGGTTATTCCTCTTTACATCATGTGAGACTACAGCTCCATGTGAAAAAGAAACTAATGGTTTTGGTCCATTTGAAGGACAAACAGTATATCTAGGTTCGCAAGAAACAGTTGATGTTTTTACAGCAATTGATGCAGCTTGGGCTGCAAGAGATTATGAAGCTCTAAAGTCATTTATTGTTGATGGAGGAGAATTCTCCTTCGCTGATGGAACAGTTGTTACAACTGGTGATGATTTTGTTGCTCATATTGATGCTGAATATCAAGAAGCTCTAGAAAATGGAGAAGACTGGGGATGGAATATAGATTATGCTTTTGCTGCTTACCCAGCTGGATCTGATGACCCAGAAGCTGGAAATCAAGTTGGAGAATGGGTTAATGCTCAATTTACATCTCCGGATGGAAGATATGTTGAATGGTACCATATTGCTGACGGTAAACTATACAACTGGAATCAAGCTAAAGCTGAAGTAGCTAAATCTGAAGAATAATTAAACTTAGGTTTTATTTTAAAAAAAAGCTCATAGAAATATGGGCTTTTTTAATTTCATTTTACAAAAGGTAAAGAAGAATGGTGTAGGATAATTTTTAAATCTCCCTTATCATTTTTCTTGTAAACAAAACTATACTCTACTTTAGTTTTATTTCCATTATTATCTGTAAAAAAATAATTCCCCATTGCAATTCCTATATCATCAATAATATTAATAGAATTATTTTCAAATTCTACTTTTAGCCAAGGGTTTAATGCAAAACCATTATCCTCTGAAAAGTCACTATCTGATCCGATAAAGTATGAAAGTGCTGCTTTTATGTCGCCTCTAAACTGAGCGTCAGCAGCTTTTGTTGGCTTAAACTGGACTATGCCATTATCGTAATCATACATTTTGCTAATAAAATCGACGGCAAACATTCTACACTCCTTGATAGAGTCTTTTAAACTGCCTATTTTAACAATTCCGTTTCCCCATTTGTCTTGGGCTTTTTCGATTTCTTGTATATTCATAATACTTAGACAAAATTAATTATAATTTTATGCTTTCATATGAAAAAACAAATTTCTATTCCAAAAACTCACAAATATTCACAACTAGGAGAATTTTCTGAAAAAACTAATACTGTTTGGATTGTCTTACATGGATATGGAATGTTAAGTGAATTTTTCATAAAAAAATTTGAATGTATTTTAAATGATAGCAATGTAATTATAGCTCCTGAAGGAAGTAATAGATTCTATTTGGAAAACAATTATTATAGAGTAGGTGCTAGTTGGATGACTAAACTTGATAAAGAAAAAGATATTGAAGATAATATATCCTTTATACAAACTTTATATTCGAATATTGTAGATGAAATTGGACACACTAATTTTAAATTAAATACATTAGGTTTTTCTCAAGGAGGTGCAACGTTGGTACGCTGGATTATGTCAAATTCTATAAATATTGATTCTTTAATTTTATGGGGGTCTGATATCCCTAAAGATTGTTTAACTGAAGAAAAAAAATCAAGATGGAGCTCAATTGATGTAAAATTGGTTATTGGAAATCAAGACGAGTATATTAATGAAGAAAATAAACAAAAGGTGATGGATTTGATAAGCTCATATGGGCTAAAATATGAATTAGTCGCTTATGAGGGAAGTCACAAAATAATCGAAAAAGAGTTAGAAAAGATAGCTGCTGGATTATGACAGAAAGGTTAGACAGGTTAGATAAAGAATTGGATATACTTTTTAAATCATTAAGTAAATATTCTAATGAACAAATCAATTTAAAACCAAATTTGAAAAAATGGTCAATTGGAGAAAACTTGTATCATCTATGGTTATCAGAAACAAGCACAGAAAAATATATTAGAAAGAAAACATCATATCCTGACACATTAGTTAATGTAAATCCAATTGCTAGATTAAAGCTTTCGATATTGTATTTTATTTTTTTTATAGGCATAAAATTTAAAGCACCTAAAATACTTGTTGACCCTATACCTAATAATATTGATTTGGAAGAGCTTAAAAAGAAGTGGTTGCAGTCTAGAAAATCATTTAAAATGTTAATTGAAAGTTTGGATGAAAAAGATTTAAATAAAGGGGTTTTGAAACATCCGCTTGTAGGAAGAATAAATATGAATATGACCTTAGATTTTTTGTTTTACCATTTTAAAAACCATAAAAAGATAATTCATAAATTAGAGAATAAATTATAAACTATGGATAAAAAATTTTTAGAATGGTATGTAAAAAACAGATGGATACTCTGGTCCATTGTTGGAGGATACCTGCTTCTAAGAATAATAGCTGCTCTTTAAAATGCTTTTATCTAGAAGATGTTCCGTCTCTGTTTGGCTTTCTTACTGAGGGCCATCCACGTGATCTCATTGATCTGCCAGTTCTAGGGTTTACACTACTTTTTGGTAAAACTCTTCTTTCCCTTGATGCTTTTTCATCATCCTCACTCGCCTTATAAGCTAGTATAGCAGCCAGAATAACGTTATTTTTCAAATCATCAAAAATAATTTTATCATATGTGTCAAGGTTTGTATGCCAAGTATAATTAAAATAAGACCAATCCAATGAACTCAAGCTAAATGCTGGAACTCCTGCCGCAACAAAGGAAGCATAATCAGATCCTCCACCACCAGGCATTCCAGGAAAATCAGTTTCAATGTGTTTGGTAACATTTTGAGGAACAGCAGACAACCAATTAGAAATGTATTCATATGAGTGTAGAAATCCTTGTCCGCTTAAGTTAACTACCCTGCCTGTTCCATTGTCCTGATTAAAAACTGCTTGAGTATTCTCAACTATTTTAGGATAATCCTCTACAAAAGCTCTTGAACCATTTAATCCTTGTTCTTCACTTCCCCAATGTCCAACCATAATTGTTCTTTTTGGATTTGGGTAAAACTTTTTCAAAATTCTCATCGCTTCCATCATAACTATTGTTCCTGTTCCATTATCTGTTGTTCCTGTTCCACCGTCCCAAGAATCAAAATGAGCAGATAAAATGACATATTCATCAGGTTTTTCTACTCCTTTTATTTCAGCGAGTGTATTCCAAGTAGGTACTTCACCATGTTCTTTTGAGGTTGCGACAATTTTTACTTTTGGAGTAGTACCATTTTCAACCATTCTGTATAGCATTGTATAATCTTCAAGGTTTACATCTACATTTGGAATTTTTTCAGTTCTAGCGCTAAAAACTTTATTGGCTCCAAAAGCTCTAGACCAATAGCTTGATATTAATCCAACTGCTCCAGCATCTTCAAAAGCTTTATTGATATCCCTGTAACCATATCCTGTTTTTCTAAAGTTAGCATACCATTCTTCAGAAATCTTGTCTCTATCCTCCTTCATCTTTTCAAAGGATTCAGGTGTAGCATATTCCTCCCACTGGTAATCAGGTCTCCCAGTAATTTGATTTTGACTAACCAAAATAAATTTTCCTTTTATTGTTTTTAACCAATCATCAAAATCCTCTTTACTATTTATCTCTGGTACTTTTGTAACGTCAGCAGTTATGCCTTTTTTTGACGTAGATGGGCTCCATGCAAGCTGTCTTCCGTTCAATGTTCTTAACCTTGGTTCTAACATATCTATATGCGTAATACCTCTTTCCCATCCTCTCCATACTCCCCATTGATGCAGATAAGAATTAATCCCCCAGTTTGTATATTTATTCACAGCCCAATCATGAGCGTTTTTCATTTGAGGAGTTCCAACAAGTCTTGGGCCAATAACATCAAATAATTCATGAGCTAAACTTTCAAGTTGAGATCTGTTGTTGACTTCATCTATAATATTCTCTATTACAGAATTTACTGGGTTTGCAGCATTTGACTGAGATGGTCTCTGAGAAGGTCTTTGAGCTGAAATTGTAATAAAAAAGAATAAAAATGTAATGTATAATAGTTTTTTCATGGGTAATAAATTAGTTAATTCTAGTATCTGTAATGAACATAACGCCTGTATTGTAATCAGGAATATAATAATTAAAGTTATGTTTAATTAAAATTTGATTGATTATTTTTTGTTGAAGCTTAGGAGATTTTCCGGTAATCAACTCTAAATCTAAATCATTATCAAATGAATTTAAAAGAAGATATTCTTCAACTTTAACCAATGACTCTTCATGGGTCAAGCCATGCAAGTCAATTACTTTTTTCATTTGATTATTTTTCGAAATCCTGAGACTCTCCGATTTTAGAGACTCTTACATTTATGGTTTCTTTTTTGCTTGCCTCAGTAACAAAAGCAACCATTTTTACATTCTCTTTCTTGAATTCACTTGGTATGACATACTGAAATTCCTTTTCAAATACCTTGTCATGTCCAAGTTTATCAGATGGGATCTGATCGCCAAGAAGTCCTGTAATTGACTTTCTTAAAACATCGTGATGTACAAAGTTGTCAATTGGATCGCCTTGATAATAAGAGGTCCAATTTCTTTGCTTTTCTTCACGATATGCTCTTCCTCTCCATCCTTCCTGTGTTATTCCATCTTCAAGAATATAAAGACCTAATTTAAGAGCGCTGTAGTTGTAGCCCATCTTTAATTTTACTTTAATTGTAAGCATATCCCCATCAAGTGATGAATCAATAGCTAGAGCCGCATAAGACTTGCCCGTAAGTTTACCTGTTACTTCGGCTATGTTGCTTGGTTCAGGTGGGGTCCATCTGGATTTTCTATCAATAAATGCAGTTGGAAAACCAGTCACACCAAATGTGCTCATCATTGTTGAAACTTGACCAAATGCTAATGGATCATAAGAGCCTTGATGAATTGCAACTACAACAGCATCATTTGTTTCTTTTTTAAGTTGCTCAATTGCATAAGAAACCCGAGTACAATATCCGCACCAAGTACCAGTGTAATCTTCAACCATTACATATTGTTTATATTCTATAGGTGTTGGATTAACAACAACATTCTCCGTCTGACTTTTAAGGTTCTGGTATTTAGCATATACTTCATAAGTACCAACATCATTAAAAGTATAAGATGAACCTGATATTTCAGTTCCATCAACATAAAATTTTGCTTCACTTGTTCTGTTTTTACCTGTATTATCAAATACAGTAAAAAGTATTGTAGTCCCTACAGTTACTTCAGCAGAAGATACTGAAACCTGTATACTATTTATAGAAGGAGTGTTGTCAACAACATTAGAGTCATCTTCAGACTTGCTACATCCAACTAGTATGAGTAGAGATAAAAGAAATATTTTATTAAATAAAATCTTCATGGACCTTCGAAATTAATAAATTGACACTAAATTTGTATTGGAATGCTAAAAAAAATTAAGTTTTTCTCTGTTGTGTTTATGCTTCATTTTTGTATTAATGCACAAGAAAATGTACCAAACATAGCTTTAAAGACAATTTCGGGCAGTTCTTTACAATCTTCAGAAATTTTAAATAATGACGGTTTTTCAATAATATCTTTCTGGGCAACTTGGTGTATTCCTTGTATAAATGAGCTTGATGCAATTGATGAACTTTATGATTCCTGGAATGAGAATTACAACATAAAGGTTCTTGCAATTTCAACAGATGATGCAAGAAGTAAAAAAAGAGTTCGACCAATGGTGAGTGGTAAGAATTGGTCTTTCGAGGTATATTCAGATACTAATCAGGAATTTAAAAGATCTCTGAATGTTTCTGGAATTCCTCACACAATTGTAGCCTATGGATCTAAAATTATACACCGAAGAATTGGTTATTCACCTGGAGAAGAGGTGGATTTATTCAAAATAATTTCTAATTACAAGCAATAACAATGTTAAAAAACTATTTATTGGTTTTAACAACTCTGATTATGATAAATAAAAATCATTCTCAAACTCAGAGTAATTTTTATGGGTCTTTTGAATCAAATGGAATTTATTATCAAGAAAATGAACAAGAAAATTATGCCAATGAATTTGCTTCAAATAATTACTTAAATCTAAAATACCTCTTTAACTCTAGTTGGAATTTTGAAGCTCAAATTGAATCCTATTCACCAATGAGGCTTCAAGGATATTCAGATAGTTTTGAAAAAACACATCTTTCAACTTTGAGCATAAATTATAAAAAGAAGGGGTTTGGTTTAACTTTTGGATCAATATATGAACAGTTTGGAAGTGGCCTTGCATTAAGAACATGGGAAGACAGGCAATTAGGAATAAACAATTCCATATGGGGCATAAGATCAACTTTTGAAAATAAAAACATCAATCTTAAGTTAATTGGCGGTTGGCAAAAAAAGGGAAGTGAAATAAGTGTTGGAAAAGTTATAGGATTGGACTCAGAAATTACTGTTTTCAACAGTACTGAAATTTATCAAAACTTAATGCTTGGTTTTAGCTATGTTGGAAGATTCGAAAATCTAGCTTTCCCAGCCATTTATCCACCTGTTGGTTATGAATTTAATGATTTAACAAGCCTTTTTTCAGCCAGAATCGATTATGTAAAAAATGATTTTTATTTTGGGTATGAACAGATACTTAAATCTGAAGATGGTATAACTCAATTTGGATTAATCTTAAATGATTTTATAAAAAAGGGAAGTGCACACATTATGAATTTAGGTGTGGCTAAATCAGGTTTTGGATTTGACTTTACATTTAGGAGGTTAGAAAATATGGGATTCTTTGGCGATCGTTTTGAGCAGGGTGAATTATTCGGTGAAACCACAATAAATTACTTACCTGCATTAACGAAACAACATGACTATTTATTGACCAACATTAATATATACGAATCTCAGCCTTATGTGTCTTTCCCAGATCCGAGCTTAATGAAGGCTGGTGAAATTGGATTTCAAATTGATCTTTACTACGACATAAAAAAAGGTTCTGTATTTGGAGGGAAATATGGTTCGAATCTTTCTTTAAATTTTAGTTCCTGGTATAACCTTGATGGTGAATACAGCTATAACCCCTTAGATTATAACTCTGATTTTCTTGCTTTTGGGCAAAAATATTTTTCTGAACAAAGTGTAGAGCTTAGAAAAAAATGGTCAGAAAATTTTAGCAATATTTTTCTATTCGTTAATAAATTTTACAATAAGCGATACATAGAGGAAAAATTCGGAGAAGTTAATTCTCAAGTTATTGTGGTCGATAATACTATTAAATTAGAAAATAAAAAATCTTTGAGATTTGAACTTCAACACCTCTTTAATAAAGATGATAAGAAAAATTGGTATGGATACGGAGTAGAATACAACTTCAACTACAATTTCTCTGCTTACTATAACAACATAGTTAACTACCAAAATATTGAAGATGATAAGCCGAGCTATTATTCATTCGGGACATCTTACACCAAAAATTCTTCTAGATTTTCACTTTCATATGGAAAACAAAGAGGTGGCCTGTTGTGTTATGGAGGTATTTGCAGATATGTTCCTGAATTTAAAGGGCTTTCATTTTCAATAAATACTTCTTTTTAATAATTTTAAAGTATTATGAAAAAATATTTAACAGAGTTCATTGGAACCTTCTTTTTAGTTTTAATAATTGGTCTATCACAAAATCCATTAGCAATTGGATTTGGTCTTACAGTTCTTGTTTACATGGGAGCTCATATTTCTGGAGCACATTATAACCCTGCAGTATCTTTTGCTATGCTATTAAGAAAAGAAATCAATAGTTCTGATTTCTTTAAATATTTATTATCACAAATACTAGGTGCTTTTGCAGCTGCATTTTTAGTTTCAAATATGTCATCTAATATGGTGGTCCAACCTGACTTAGCAGAGCCTGTAGCTATTATACTTGTCGCTGAATTAATTTTTACATATTTACTTGTCTTTGTTATTTTAAATGTAGCCACACACCCAAATTTAGATGGAAATTCATTTTATGGTTTCGCAATTGGTCTTACAGTTATGGCTGGTGCATTTTGTGTAGGTCCGTTGTCAGGCGGAGTTTTCAACCCGGCTGTTTCAATTGGTCCTTCTTTGGTTGATATCATAACTGGAAATGGAGTTTCACAATACTTTGTTTGGTATTATTTGACCGCACCTATGGCAGGATCAGTCCTGGCAGTTATACACTTTAATTATTTATTAAAAAAATGAAAAATATATTTACAACTCTTACAATAATTTTAATCCTTTCTAACTTATCGTGTAATTCTGTAGACAATAGTCTTAAGATAACTGAAGATCAAGTAAAAGAAACTGTAGGTAATTTCTTTACTTCCATTGAAGTTGAAAGTGAATTAAATACAAATGATTACATAACTGATGATTTTAAAATCGTAGAACTAGGAGGTCCATACACATTAGATGAATTTTGGGCGTTAATTGCTGAAAGTCAAGGCGATAATATTACCATCTCAAGAAAATGGGATCTTTCTAATTGGTCAATTTCTATTGATGTTAATTCAGCTCATGTTAGTTATAAAAATAATGGAACATTTGTAACATCTATTGAAGGTGAAGAGATCACGACTACTCCTGTTTGGCTAGAAAGTGGATATTTGGTATTAGAAAATGATGAATTGAAAATTAAATACTTTCAGTCTGAAGAAGTATCAGATTATTTATCAAAATAAAGTTCGAAAGAAATATCTAAGTAATCCTCCATTTCAATTAACATAAACGAAGGTAGAGTAATCAGAAATTCTGTAGGAATTATTTGAAATTTACCTTCAATCTTGATTTTTTTATCGTCATCCTCAATGGATGCAAAAACATTGATCGGTTTTTTTTCACCATGAAATTCTATTTCACCATTAAATATAATAGCATTACCCTCTGAGTTAATGTCTTCGGAATAAAATTTAATGTTTGGGAATTTTAAAGCTTCCAAAACCTCTAATGAATGTGAATCTCTGCCAGAATTTCCACTATCAAAATCGATAACCTGAGCAGCTAGTGCTATTTTAGAAATACTCTCATTGTAAACGGCTACACCTGAAATATCATTATTAATACCTTCCCAAGCATGTAAAACATGTTTAGCGCTGTATTTAATATTTGATTTTTCTTTATCAAGCATTAAAGTAGTTTGACAATAAGAAAAGTTCACTAAAAAAAATAATACTATAAATTTTTTCATATCTAAAACTTAAATACAATTACAGCCGTTGCATAACTAGCAAAAGCAGTATACGCTGCAGCCTTATGTGCTTTTTTATTATCATCAGCAACAACGTTAGTTAATACCATGGCTGAAAAATGGATGGTTGCAAGGAACTTATGGGCTTTAATTGAACTAAACCCTTTTGTTTTTTTGTTTGTTAAAGGTGGTGGAGAAAATAAAGATAATGCTGCCCCAGTAAAATAACCTGCATTAACAACTTTCCCCATTGTCTTATGTGTCTTATACAAACTATTATCACCATTATATAATTTTCCTCCAATTATTCCTTGAGCTATCATCGTTCCTAGAGTTGCATAGCCTAAAATTTGATGAGTTTTCAAAAATGATCTTCTCAATTTTAACTCTTTTTCCCTGTTTTTTAGATTCAAGGGTGCAATTCCTGTTTTTCTCAATATACCTTTCTCTCCCCAAAAAATTCTTTGTGTAAAAATCATTCTTTCGGGCAACAATTGAGGTGTTGCGTTCTCATCTGTAATAATTAAATCAAAAAGTTCCTTTTCTTGAGAAAGATTACTTAAAGGAAGCAAGACAATCAAAAAAATTATAATCTTATTTCTCAAAATTTTTATTTAATAATCGATAACAAAATTCTATTAAACTGTTCTGGGTTCTCCATATGTGGAAGATGCCCTGATTCTAAAATAAAAAACTCTTTTCTTTTAGGCATTAAAGAATCAATTCTTTTTTCAAATTCATCATATACAACTACTTTATCACTATCTCCCCAAATTGTATAAACTGGAATATCGCTTTCGTGAATTTTTTTATGAATATTATCCATAGTATAGTGATTTTTTGTGGTTGAAATTAAGGCTTTAGCAAAACCTTTATATTTTAACAATTCCTCATATTTTTCATCCCAACCTACGTGGTTTTCAGGATGCTTAAAATCTTCTAGTTGTCCTTTTGAGATCGTTGGGTAATTATTTTTTATAAAATTTTCAACCTCTTCATTAGAAACTGATTTGTTTTTTGTTTCCTTAATTGATTTAAATCCAGATGATGCTACATATATTAAGGAGCTAACTACGCTTGGTTTTAATTCAGCAACTTTTGAAATAACTCTGCCACCATTTGATAAACCAACAAGTTTAGCAGAATCAATATTTAACTTAATCATTAGGTCAATAACTTGATCCGCAAAGAGTTTATCTGTATAGGGTTGATCTAGATTTTCAGAAAAACCTCTTCCAAATAAATCTAAGGAAATGACATTATAGCCTTTGTTAGATAAGAGTTCAAAAGTAGGTTCCCAAATATATGATGGGACTGAGAAACCATGAATCAAAATAATCGGTACTGTACTCGCCTCTTTGTTATCATGCTTATAAAAAGTAAAGCCTTTGGAAAGATTAGTGAATCCAGTGTTAGGTTTAAGATCAAAGCTTTCAATAAATGATTTGTTTTTTACTATATATTCATATTTTGGTTTAACCTCATTTGAGCAAGAAAAGCAAAAAACTAATACCAGAAAACAAACCCTAGACATTTAATTAATAATTAACAGCGATTATTACTTCATTTCTTCTTCCATAAAATTTATATGGACTATCATATGATAAATAAATAAAATCACCAACTGACTCAATGTTGTGTTTTTTTAATTTTTCAATTAAGGCTTTAGTATACCTATTGCGTTTGTTGTTGTTAGAATAACCACCGTATTGTATGGATGCATAATGTCCTCCTTCATCTAAATAGACTTCTACATTTTGAGATTTTGGCATTGAAACATTATCCATATTAAATTTTGAAGGCAAAACGAACTCCATCATAGAACCCTTTTCTTCCTGCTTCATATATACTGGTGTAGTCATTGCAATCTTTTCATTTTTTTGATTATACCCAGAAATATATCTAAATAATTTTCCAAAATTATTATTGGACCCCTCGCTAGAAGAAGTTTTTGCTTTTAATACGGAATCATACATTCTTACTTCAAAAGAATCATCTGAAAATAATGTTTTATAATTATGAGTCTCATATTTTTGTGAGAATAAAGACATAGATATTGTAAAAATAAAAAATGGTATAAATAGTTTTATTGCAAGTTTCATAATTTTTGTTTATTTCTTATCATACAAAAATGAAACCACAAAACATATTAATGCGATAACTAATGAAATTATACCAAACAAAAATGATTTTAATTCTTGATAGCCTAGTAGGCCTAATACAAGACAAAAGAGTCCAATTACGAAAGCGTTATTTAATATTTTCTTGTCCAATAATTAAATATAGTTAAATCAGAAATAATAGTTTTTTTCTTCAATATTAATTTCATTACTTTATGACCGTGAGAGTATTCTTAATTATTTGTTTGTTTTTTGCTTTTGGATGTTCCTCAAATAAAATATCTCAAAAAGATCATTCGATGTACTGGCACAAAAACTCTGCAGAGTATAAGGCCTTATGCCTACAAGCCTATAATGCTGCAAAAATCAAACTTGACTTAGAGTTATCAAAAGATCATAAAAAAAGATTAACTATAGTTGCTGATCTTGATGAAACTATATTTAATAATACTCCTTACAATGAAATGCTAATTGAAGAGAAGGCTACTTTTAATCAAGAAAATTGGTCGAATTGGGTAAATAAAAAAATAGCAACTGCGATACCAGGTTCCCTAGATTTTTTTAAATATGCTGAATCGAAAGGTGTAGAAATAATCTATTTATCAAATAGAAGAGTTGAGAATTACGAGCCTACAAAAGAAAATTTAATAACCTTAGGTTTTCCTTTTGATGACTCTACAAAAATGCTTCTTAGAACTGATTCGAGTGATAAGTATGAAAGAAGAAAATCAATTTCTGATCAAAACATAATTATGTTTATTGGTGATAATCTTGGTGATTTTGATTCTGCATTTTTTGATAAGAGCAACGAACAAAGGTGGGAGATTTCAAATAATCTAAAAGAAAAATTTGGACAGCAATTTATTCTTTTACCAAATCTAATTTATGGTGATTGGGAAAGAGGTTTTAATAATTAAAATGAAACAATTAATTCTATTAGTTTTAATTCTAAGTTCTATTGATATATCAAGTCAAGATTGTACTGAAATCTACTTGATTCGACATGCTGAAAAAGATCGATCTGATATTAAAAACAGAAATCCTGAATTAAACGACCTGGGTAAAAAAAGAGCTTTAAAATGGGTTCAAGTTTTTAAAAACATTGAACTAGATAAAATATATTCAACCAATTATAACAGAACAATACAAACTGTTAGTCCAATTTCTAAGGAAAATAACATTGATATTTTAATTTACTCACCATCAAAAATTGACTATGAAAGTTTTATTTTAGATAATAATGGGTCAAAAGTTTTAGTAGTAGGTCACAGCAATACAATTCCTTTTTTTGTCAACGGCCTTATAAATAAAGAATTCTATCAACAGATAGATGATCTAAATAATTCTAATTTATATAAAGTAATAATTTGTAATAATAAGATTTCTCATAGCTTGTTATATGTAAATTGAAATTTTCCTTAATTGTTATTTTAAAAGCTTATTACATTATTTTAATTTAGTAAAATTGTTAAATACTAAATAAAAAATATAATTATGAAATACTTAAAAACAATTTTATTAGCACTTTGCGTATCTATATTTTCTTATTCTCAAGACTTGGTAGATGTATCAAATGCGTTTAAAGCGGACTTTAACATTGATTCAATTACACTTGGCGTCGAAACTAGTACGGTTAATTGTTCCGGTGCTGCTATTGGATATGAAAATGGTGATTATTCTGCTGTTTACTTAACATACAATTTTACTAACAGATTAGAAACAGATGACAGTGGAGAATTCACTGGCTTGGTTTGGGCTCAACAAGGTGAAAACTTTTTGCAAGGAACCCTGCAGGGTATATGGCGAAGAAAAGGGCAAACTTTTGAATTGATAACTTTAGATAACATAAACGACGGAAATATAATATTAGCTGTTGGCAAATTAAATTTTGCTGAAAGAACACTAAAATTTGATGCGGGTGTTGTAAATTAATTGATAAAATAACATGAAGAAATTATTACCAATACTTATAGCTTTTTTAATAACAGGTTTTGCTTACAGTCAAGATTTAACTCAAGCAAAAGGAGGTGGAATTCTTGATATAATTTCTATTAGCCCTGGTGATGGTTACTCAAATATCAATTTTGAGGGACAAATTAGTGGCTATGGATCTGTATTTGTGAATTTTAAGGTTTCTGCTATCAATACATCAAAAACTAGTGGGACCTTAGATGGTCAAGGAAGAACCATTTTGGAAGATGGTACATTATTCTCTACTCCACTTAAGGGAACCTGGAAAAGAAATGGTGAAATGATGAAATTTTATTTTACGGATGCAATAAATAATGGAGCAATGAACTTTGTTATGTGGGATGTTGATATCTTAAAAAAGACTGCTGATGTAAAATATTTTGAACTACACGGTTCAGATAACTAAGTTATTTTACGACTATTTCATCAACATAAATGAATGCGGGACGCCCAGCATTAATATGCCAAGCTGGCATTTTAATATGGCTTTCCGCATGAATTTTTATATAACGGCATTCTTTATTTTCAAGCTCAATATTGAAAGGGTAAAAAGGGATCTTTGTTATATCTGGATTCACTGCTGGGTCTGGGTTATGAGGATTAACAACCATAACAGGCTTTTCATAAGTTGTTCCATCATTTGAAATTGAATATGTAACATGTTTTGGAAGAATCAACTGGTGCCAATTTGCTTGGGCTTGAACATTTAAAAATTCTGTTTCAATTGATTTTATATTCTGTATTTCACCTAGGTCTAATACAAGATCCATATGACCGCCTTTAAATGCAACCCAATTTTTGTCTTTATAAGGAAATCTCCATGATTCAAAAGCGCCAAAAATTCCATTTGTTAAACGCTTAATATTTTCCATTCCACCCTCAGGTATACCAACAGAGCTAACATTAGATTTATACGATTTTGACTTTGGAGTATCTTTCATTTTTGAGAAAATCCTTTCAAAATTGTAGTTGTAATCATCCAAGGTTATTGCTCTTTCTCCTATTCTTGAGATGCCTGCTTTTCTCGCTCTACCTACAAACTCTCTAACCAATTTTTCCATTTCAGGCTTTGGAATTACATAGCCTGAATTATCAATCTCGTAAAAACTACCATCATCTCCAGGTTTAATTTGACCTGCAATTTGAATTGTTGCAATAAGTAAAGGCAATCTAGCATCTTGCACTCTTTTTAGTAGCTGTGAATTATCAGCAACTGCTTTTTCAGCTTTATCAAAAATTGAATGATAAAGGCTTATTTTTTCAGCAGACAGATAGTTGTTGATTGCATCTCTTGGATCTCCAAAAATGAATAGTCTAAATGGTGTTTCATTTAAAGCTTCTCTCATTTTATCAATATACTCTTTCATATATTCAGAAGCTGGCCCGTAATATCCGCCTAGAAATTCATTAATAATTTCATTATCATCGGCATCTGGATCCCACATCAACTTTGAAATAAGATATGACCTAAGTTGTCCAAGTTCTGCTTTGTTCCCGGTCGCTTGCATGAAAAGTGCATTAACATTATTTTCTCTGTAAAACTTAATATTCGGGCCTATTGTATGCAAATTTGGAAATGGGCTTATTGGATTAGCAAACTGAATGTTATAGTCCCAAATTAAAATATCCTTACTCATCTTTCCCCAATCTTGTAAGTCTTTTGTGAAAGCAGGATCTGTATCAAATACAGGCTTTTCTCTGGAGCTTTCGATATTACAGAGCATAATATTTACATTAGGTTCAATCTCAATATTTTTAGGGGCAACTCTAGTATACCAATATGCAAGTGTTGATATAATTTTATCGGGGAACTCTCTTGCAACTTTATTTGTAAACCAAACAATAGAGCCACTTGGCACATTTCCGTATTTTTTATTAAGCTTAGTACACGGCCCACATTGACAATACTTATCATTATCGTTCTGGCTAACTGACCAATACTTTGCTTTTGGATTTTCATTGATTCTTTTTCTTAAATCCTTTACTAATACATCAAACATATCTTGATTTGTTAGACAAAGTTGTGTGACTACATTTCTCTTGCCATTTATTAAAGAGTAATACTCTGGATTACTTTCACCATATTTTTTTGGCGGAACAAGAACTTCAAACGTATGAACAAACAACCCCCAAGAGTCACTAGATGAAAGTTTGTTCCAATCCGCATACTCTGAATCTCTTCCCTCATAATAGTTAGTGGTTCTATAATTTATTTTAGGGACTTTTATGATATCATTGGGTAATTCCAGATTGATAGTAGATGGAATATCTAATGGATCATCTGCAGCATATTTTCTAAACCCAAATGATTCTAAAAGTGAATACACCCCAAAAAGTAATCCTTTTTCAGAGCCTCCTTGAATAAAAAAATCATCTCCAATATTTTTAAACGAAAACCCATCCTCCTCTAAGTTATTAATGTCATTTGCATATTTAGTGCTACCAATAAAAATTCCGTTTTTACCAACATATTCATTTTCCTTAACGATTTTAGGAGCTTTTTTAGATAATAACAATAGATGTGCTTCAAGTTGATTGGAAGCCTCTTTTTCTATTTTACTAGGATTGTTTGGAATTACAATTTGATAATTACTGCCACCATTAATTGTCAGTTTTTTATTTGAAATACCTGAGCATGAGTGGTGAGGTAATAGTAATATTCCACCAATAGAAGCGCTAGAAATTTTTAAAAATTGTGATCTTGATATCTTATTCACACTTTTAAGTTATGAAATTATATTAGT
>CACGNO010000003.1 GCA_902574335.1 uncultured Bacteroidota bacterium | reverse complement strand
ATCATAATTATTTTCTTTAAATTTTTCCATTATGGTTTTTGTGTTTGACAACACATTGTTATGTAACCATGATCTTTGCCAAAAGTTAGATGAGTTATGAGGATACACTCCAAGTAACATGCTAGATCGGGACGGACCACACATTGGATCGTTTGAATAAGCATTCTTAAATGATACAGCTGATTTAGCAAAATTTTTGATATTTGGAGTAATGACTTGTGGATGTCCATTAAGGTCTTCATTATAATCATTTAAGTCATCAATCATGATTAAAAGAATATTTGGTGATTTTTTTTCATGATTAATACAACTATTTAATAAAAAAAATGAAAGGAATAAAAGTGGTAAGTGTTTTATCATAATATTTATTTTTATATTTATTATTCTCATATAAATATCATTATTACTAATCTATGAAAAAGAAAATTTTTTTACTAATTATATCGTTTTTTGTTATTGCATGTTCATCTGACTCGGGGGGTGATGGTGGAGGCTCTGATAACGGCGGAGGAAACAATAACGGTGGGGGGAACAATAACGGTGGAGGAAATAATTCAGGAACCACTGACACTACAGACCCAAATGATTTTGATTCGACAACATCACCTGGTGATACAACTTACTATATAAGTTATAACTCTGGAAATGATAACAATGATGGTAAAAGTGAAGATAAGCCCTTTAAAAATTTAGGAAAAATTAATAGCATTACCTTTAACCCTGGTGATAAAATTAAATTTAAATCAGGTGAAACATGGAAAGGTTATTTTAAGCTTAGAGGGTCTGGTTCTGAAAACAAACCAATTGTCATTGAAAACTATGCTAGTGGTACCAAACCTGTTATTGATGGTGATGGATATCAAGCAGCTGTGTTCATTGAAAATAGAGAATATGTTACTATTTCGGGCTTAGAATTAACAAATCAAGCATCTCACAAAAATAGTAATGGATCAGTTAAACTTATGAACCAATCAAGTAGATCAGGATTAAATGAAAGATATGGACTACTGGTTTTAAGAAGTGGATCTAATAACGTTAAAAATATAAGCTTAAGTGACTTAAAAATAAATAATATATATCCTTCACCAACAGATTCTGATAATAATCATCAAGGTTATGGTATTAGATTTGAATCAGAAAATGATGACAATGTATTGAATTATTATGATGGTATTACTGCAGAAAACTTAGATATTTCAAACACTGGACATTATGGTTTACATATAGTAAATAGAATGACTGGTGCTCAAGAAGATTATTACCATAGAAATATTGTAATAAAAAATTCAAAGTTTACAGATACCGGTGGCTCAGGGATTGTTTTAGCCAGATGTAAGGATGTTATTGTTGAAAATTCTGAATTTAAGGGATCGGGTTCAGGAAAAGATAGCAGAATGTGGAATAGGGGAAGCAGCTTGTGGACATACACTTGTAATGATACTGTAATTCAAAATAATCTATTTGAGGATGTTTATGGACCTCAAGATTCTTATGGAGCACATATAGATTGGGGATGTGAAAGAGTTGTTATTCAGTATAATTTGAGTAAAAATAATTATGGTGGTTTTGCAGAGATTTTAGGTGAAAACATAATGTGTGGATACAGGTATAATATTAGTATTGGTGATGGAGGTAGAACAAATTCTAATACGGGTAGAACCTTTTGGATCTCTGACTATGCTGGAAGCAATACTAGAAGAATTGGATCTGAGGATAATTTCATATACAACAATACAGTTTTTATTCCAAGCCAAAATCCAGCTAATAATAATGCTCCATTTGATCATCTAGAAATTTTTATAAGACCAAATACTAAGAATACATACATTTATAACAACTTAATATATATAAGCGATAAAGCAAAATTAAAAATTGATACGAGGAATGATGGAACAGTAAATGATTGGAAAAACAATCTATTCTTTGGTAATTTAGTTATTGATGGAGGATCTGATTATGAGCATAATGGTACAGAAATTTTTACAAATCCACTTTTAGCTAATCCTGGTGGTTCAACCCCGAATGATTATAAATTACAAGCTTCTAGTCCTGCAATTGGATCAGGTTATATTATTAACGGTAGTGACGATATCAAAAACTATATACAGAATAATGGGGGAAGAGATTACTTTGGAAATTCAGTAAGTTCTAATTCAAAACCTAATATTGGTGCATATAATGGAAATTAGATGAAAAAAATATTTGTACTTATATTATCTATTTTTATATCATGTGATGGGGTACAATATGGAGAGAAAAATGAAATTGGCAACTCTTATTACTTTAATTCAATCTACGGTAAGAATTCAAATTTAGGAACAAAAGAAAAGCCTTTCAAAAGCCTTGATTATTTAGATAAGATTGAATTATATAACGGAGATAAGATATTACTATCAAACGGTTCTACTTTTTTAAATACAATTGAGTTAGTAAACAAAAATGGAATTGAAATCTCAAACTACCAAGCTGATAGTATTAATAAACTTCCAACAATCAACTCAAAAGGTAAAATAGCATCTGTTTTTATTGAAAATTCGTCAAATATTAATATTAACAATATTGAAATTACAGCTAACGGTGGTGGTGCTAATGAATTTTTACATAAAAAACTAAAATCTGATTTAAGATCTGGAATTTTATACTTAGTAACTGATAAAAAAGAACATAATAATTTAGAAATAACTAACGTTTCAATAAAAGATGTTTTTTATGAAAATCAAGGTTTTATTAGAGATAAAAAAGAGGTTAAAACTCCTAATGGAACACAGAATTACGGTTGGGGTATTAGAATTCTAAATCTTTCTGAAAATGGAAATCTCGAGAATATTACTATTCAAGATTCAGAGTTTATAAATATTTCACATACTGCTATTAGACTTATTGGTAAAAGGAACAATCAATTTAAAAACATAAATATTTTAAAAAATAAAGTATTTAAAACTGGGGGTCCAGGAATGGTTTTTAATAGTACTACAAATCTATTAGCTAAAAATAATGATATTAATTATACAGGATCAAATGATGACCCCCGAAAATGGGGAAGGGGAAGTGGTTTATGGACATGGGGAAGTTCCTATGGTTTAATCACAAATAATAGTTTTCAAAATGCCAATGGACCAGCTGACTCAGCAGGATGTCATATTGACTTTAACTGTAATGATATCATAGTTGAAAATAATTTAAGTAGAAATAATGCTGGTGGTTTTATTGAAATTTTAGGAACAAACTTTAATTGCTCATACAGAAACAATGTCAGTATTAATGATGGATATAGGATTAAAGGAAAGAAAAATGCATTTCAAGAGGGTAAAACTTTCTGGTTAAGTGGATATTCAGGAAAAGGAAATGAGAGAAAAGGTCCATACAACTCATATATTTATGGCAATTATATTTATGTTGGAAAAGAAATTATACCAAAGATTGCTGTAGATAAAAAAGCAAAAGGTGTATTTGTAGCAAACAATATATTTTATTTTGAAAACGATCCCGTTATGGTCCTAGGAGATCAATACAAGCCGGATTCTGGAGGTAAATTAGAAATTGAAAATGTGTTTTTTGAAAATAATCTGTTTTTAAAAAACCATTGGCCAAAAAACGTATTAATTCAACCCAGTAATAACATTTATACAAATAGTTTTTATCAAGCATTTCTTGATGATGCGGGATTATTAGATGATAATGGATATAGTGTGAATCATACTTATAATTATCCATATCCAAAGTTTTTTAGCAATATTAAAATTGATTATATAAATGGAGATTCAAATGGTCTCTGGAAAGGATTTTAAAATGAAAATATCTACAATTATCCCATATGTATTAAATGAGGATCTTGAAACAGAGTTCTTTTTTTCCCAATGGGAATATAGTAATAGAAAAATTTGTATTGTAAAGATCATCTGTGATAATGGAATAGTTGGATGGGGTGAAGCTTATGGACCAGCTCCAGTCGTTAAAGAAAGTATTAATTATATCAAACAAAATATAATTGGTATGAATCCACTTGAGTCTGATGTTATTTGGTCAACATTATTTAGAAGAGTTCATGATTATGGTAGATCAGGTGTTTTTGTTTCTGCAATAAGCGCTATAGACATTGCTTTGTGGGATATTAAAGGAAAATATCATAAACTACCTGTATCTACTTTATTAGGTGGTTCATATAGAGAAAAAATAAGACCATATGCAACTGGACTTTATTTTTCTGATTCAAAGACGTTAACTGATGATTTATGTAATGAAGCTTTGGAATATGTAAATGAGGGCTTTAAATCAATTAAAATGAAGGTTGGTTTAAATTTAAAGGATGATATTTCTAATGTTAAAGCAGTTAGAAATGCCATTGGTCCGGATATTGAATTAATGATAGACTCAAACCACGCATACTCATATGATGAGGCTTTAAAATTATCCAAGAAATTAGAAGATCAAGATATTAAATGGTTTGAAGAACCATTGTCGCCTGAGTTTTACGATCAATATTCAGATTTTAAATCAAAATCCTTAATCCCAGTTGCAGCTGGTGAGTGTGAGTATCTCAGATACGGTTTTCAAAAACTTTTGGACAAAAACTGTGTTGATTTTTTACAGATGGACATATGTTCATGTGGAGGTTTAACTGAGGCAAAAAGGATATCTGCTTTATCTTCAACAAAAGGAGTAAAAGTTATTCCTCACACTTGGGGTTCAGGCATTGCCTTTTATACAGCAATTAATTTTATTTCTAATCTTGAACCAATTCCAGGAAGATTATATAAAGAAGATGCATATATTGAATATGATAGAACAGAAAATAAAATTCGAGAAAACATTATAAAAGATAATATTATAATGAAGGATGGCTATATTTCTGTTAATGATAAACCTGGTCTGGGTGTTGATGTTGATGAAACTTATTTAAATGAAATAAAGATTTAGTTATGTTTTTTGGTAACCTTAAAATGTATATTAATGGAGAGTTAACCTCCTCACACAACACTATTACTAAGGATATTATTAGCCCATTAAATGATGAAAAAATAGCAACTCTTGCATGGGGATCAAGCAATGACTCTATTAGGGCTCTAGAATCGGCAAAAGAGGGATTTAAAGTTTGGTCAAATACTCCTATTAAAAAAAGGAAAGAGTGGATGCTTCTTTTTAGAGAAAAAATATTGGAAAATGAAGAAATATTAAGAAAGTCTATCTCTTATGAGATGGGAAAACCATACTCAGCCACAGCTGAAGATATTGAATCAATAACAAACAGCTTAAAATATTATTCTGATATTATTGAAGATTATCAATCAGACAAAGAAATTATAGATAATGAAAATACTCATAAGCATTATTTGATTTCAAAACCTATTGGTGTGGTGGTAGCATATTTAGCCTGGAATTTTCCATTGTTAAATGCTGGTTTTAAATTAGGTCCTGCTCTTGCTTCTGGCTGTAGTATTATTCTAAAACCCTCTGAATTATCACCATTATCCATGTATATTATTGCTCAAATTCTTGATGAAATTGATTTTCCTAAGGGTGTGGTAAATATTATTTGTGGAGAACCCAATCAGGTTGCAACAACATTGTCAAAAAGTATCATTCCAAATTTAATTACGATGATTGGTTCAACTGAAACTGCAAAAAAAGTAATATCCGATTCATCTACATCAATTAAAAAATATAGTATGGAGCTTGGTGGAAATGCACCTTTCATTGTATTTGATGATGCTGATATTGATCTTGCAGCCGATATAGGAGCTGCTATTAAATTTGGAAATTGTGGACAAATATGTGTTGCTGCTAATAGATTTTATATTCATCAAAATATTTTTGATTCCTTTCTAAATAAACTAATCTTAAAAGCCAAAAATCTTAAGATTGGTTATAATAAAGAACTTGACTATGACATTGGACCATTAATTACAAATAAATCTAAAGACAGAGTATTAGGGTTAATTAAAAACACTGTAGAAAGTGGTGGTTGTCTTGAATACGGAGGTAAAACACCCAAAAACTTAGACAAAGGAAATTGGATATATCCAACAATTATCTCTGGTGTAAATGATAAAATGAAGATTTTTCATGAGGAGATTTTTGGTCCTGTAGCAACATTAATACCATTTAAATCTGATGATGATGTTCTATTATCTGCAAACAATACAAAATATGGACTCGCATCATATATATTTACCAATGATAAAATTAGAATTAATCGATTTATTGATGAACTTGACTTTGGGGAGATCCACGTAAATGGGATTAAGTATGATATTTATCTTCCACATGGTGGAATTAAGGAGAGTGGTGTGGGTCATGATTGCTCAGAACTAGCATTGGAGGATTATCTCATTAAAAAAAGAATAACTATTACAAAACAATAACTATGGAACTATTTTTACCTTTTTTACTATTAATTTTTGCAAGTTTTTTTCAAGGAACGTTCGGTTTAGGAATGAAATATATGAATCCAATGTCATGGGAATCATGGTGGGTGATTCACGTTTTAGTCGCTATGATTTTATTCCCAATGATTTGGGCATATATTGTAATTCCAGATTTGTTTGACATTATAGCTAGTTCTCCAAAAGATGCTATTTATTCTGCAATGCTATATGGTTTTTTGTGGGGAATTGGAGGTATAATGTTTGGTGTTAGTGTCCCTTACATTGGCTTATCTCTTACAATGGGAATTGTTATGGGTCTTGCAGGATCTGCTGGTAGTTTAATTCCACTCTTTCAGATTGAGAATGCTACTTCTCAACCATCATTTCCTTACATAATAGGAGGTTTAATAATATCACTAATTGGGGTTGCCATTACAGCAAAAGCCGGAATTGATAGAGACAAATTAATTAATTCCTCAAGTAAATCTAAAAATATATTAAAAGGATTGTTGATTGCTGTAACATGTGGATTGCTATCATCCTTATTGAATGTTGGTTTTGCAAATGCTGCTCCAATTGCAGAAAAAGCTCAAGAATTTGGAGTTATTACTAGAAATTCAAGTCTTGCTGCATGGGTCGTTGTTTTATGGGGTGCTTTTATTATGAATTTCACATACGCTGTACTGCTTTTATTTAAAAATAATTCATGGAGTACTTTTAGTTTGAAAAATTCACTGAATGCTTATAAATGGTCATTAATTGCAGGTTTTTGTTGGTTTGCTGCCTTAGGTGTTTACGGCCAAGGAGCTGCTTTACTTGGTGAAATTGGTCCAGTTATCGGTTGGCCCATATTATTAGGTTTATCTCTAATTATCAGTAATTATTGGGCATACAATGCTGGTGAATGGGATAATGCACAAAAACCTTTCAATAAATTATTGATTGGTTTATTCGTATTAATCATTTCTGCAGTTGTTTTAGGGTTAGGAAATTCTGTATAATATGGAGAAAATTGTTGGATATGGTGAATTAATGCTTAGGTTGACCCCTGAAAATTATGATTTTCTTTCAACTTTTAGTGAAAAATTACTTAGTACTTATGGTGGTTCTGAAGCTAACTCATTGTCTTTTTTAGGAAGAAGAGGGTATAATTGTGAATTTTTATCATCATTTCCAGAAAATGAAATAGGTAATAAAGCAACATCCTTCTTAAACTCACACGGAGTAAAGGTCAACGCTAATATTGATCATAATAGACTTGGAAAATACCTCATAATCCCTGGAACAAAAAATAAACCATCTAAAATTATTTACGATAGAAAAAATAGTAGTTTTTCTAAATTCAAATTAAATGATAAGTTCATAAATAAATCCCTTAAGAATTGTTCTCATATAATTATATCAGGGATCACACCACCACTTTCAAATGTTTGCTACGATAATATTTTTAAGCTAATAGAAAAAGCTAAGAACAACGACATAAAGATTGTTTATGATATTAATTACAGAAAAGATCTATGGTCCAGGTCTGAAAGTAAAAATTTTAACTTGAAAATTTTAAAATATATAGATATTCTTTTTACTAATTCAAATACATTTAATCATGTTTTTGATTTAAAATCAAAGGTAAAATTAAATGACTTTTATAATGAATCTGAGGAGACTTTAAAAAATATATTAAATGTGAATAATATACCAACTATATGTATGACAGTTAGAAATAAAGATCAAATTGGAGGGTTAATATTTCAAAAAAGTAAAATATATAAAAGTAATATATACAATTTTGAACATGTTGATAGAGTAGGTGCAGGAGATTCATTTACAGGAGCTACCTTATATGGATTTTTAAAAAGCTGGCCGATTGAAAAAGTAGTTTCTTTTGCAACAGCAGCATTTGCAATATCACACACAAAATTTGGGGATGTAAACTGCTTTGATGATAAGGAAATAGAAGCTTTTAGAATAAATAATTCAATTAATTATGCTTAAGGAAAATAAAATTATTTCAGTCCTTACAATTGAGAATTCTGCGTTAGCTGTTGATGTTGCAAGATGTCTTTTTGATTCGGGAATTAGAAATTTAGAAATTACTTTAAGAACCAAAGAAGCTAAAAAGGCAATTGAACTCATATCAAATACCAACCTTGATTTTAATATTGGAGTTGGAACTGTTTTAGATTTAGAAGATTTGTATTTTGCTAAGGATATTGGTGCAAACTTTGCTCTATCTCCATGTAGTGATATTGAAATAATTAAAGAATCATTTAAGATTGATTATAAATTTGTTCCTGGAGTATCTACTTCATCAGATATTAATACTGCAATAAAATTAGGCTGTAAGACTTTAAAGTTATTTCCAACTATTCAATTGGGGGGATTGACTTACTTTAAGTCAATATATTCTCCTTTTAAATCCTTAGATGTGAAGTTTATCGCTCTCGGTGGAATCAATGACATGAATGCCAAGGATTTTGTTAAAAATGAATGCTTTATTGGTGTTGGAGCAAGTTGGATCGCAACAAATGAACTGATAAATAATAAAGATTGGAAAGAAATTAATAGAAGAGCTAAGTTGATGCTCGAATTATAAGTTTAGAAAATCAAAAAAAGTAATGAATAGATCTTTAAGTTCTTCATTATCTCTCGGTGATATTTTATTTTTCTTATAAAAAGTGTTTATTTCCTTTGTTTTGGATTTGTTAAACATAGAAATCAAAAAGTTTTTTCTTCTTTCAATGTATGTAAACCTATTATTATAGAATAAGAAAACAGAATTATTTTTTCTATATCTAGGATCTGGTTTTTCCTGAATTCCTGGTTGATATTCAGGTATAAATGCTTCAAGAAAAGTATCGGCTAGTAAAGAAAAATTAGAATTTTCTTCAATAGATTCATAAAACTTTCCATTTTTAGAGACAAAAACTCTATCACTGAATGTGACTTTTAAAACCTTATTAGGTTCTAATTTTAATATATTGTCTTCTCCTTCAATGTCAAAAGTTTGATCAAGTAAGTTATAATTCGTTTTGACTTTTATAGCGTCTTCACCATCAATTAAAACAAGTACTGCTTCTTTGGATTTTTTATAAAAATACTTATTACCTGTAAAGGTTGTAGTTTTTGGGTTATAAACAGAAGCTATTTCTCTTTGAACCAATTGAAAATTTGATTCATACATATCAGACGTGTTAAAATTCGTCTGTGCCATTACGACTATAGGTATAAATATAAAAAAAACAAGTATTCTCACATCACAAATTTATACATTAAATAACTTATTATAAAAAAATGTATTACTATAATTACATCAATAAATAGACCATTTTGTAATTATTTCAATCTTTTTTTCTAAATAAGGGTAGGGTAGAGCACCTAAATAAGCCACCAAGTTTGGAAACTTCAGAATAATTTACTTTTTCCACTTTAACACCTACTGAACTTAGCCATTTATTAAGTCTATGAAATCTTTTATCTGAAATAACTATATTTTTCTCTATTGAAAAGAAATTTGAATATAATTTTGACATTTCCTTTAGTGAAATTTCAAAAATATTTTTAGCTCCGTAATGAGAAATTAAAAGGTCTAATTCAAATGGATTTTTAAAAGCTTCTTTACATATAACAGCTTTGTTTTCAGAAACTGGTTGAAAACAACAATCTAAATGTAAAGCATTATAGGAAGGTAAATGTGGGGATTTAATTAATTCAAGTGGTATAACATTCTTATTTGGAAAATGATTTTTAATCAATTTAATAGCCTTTTTATTTGTTCTGGCAGTAATTTGGTTTTTATAGTCTTTCTGACCATAATATCCAATAAAAATATGATCATCATCTAAAACCACGTCACCACCTTCAATATGAGCATCTTTTGGTAATTTAATAACATTTTTAATGTTTTTTAATATATTTTTTATTCCTTTAATTTCATTTTCTCTATCTGGTAAAATAGATGCTATAAAAAATTTATTTTCTATTATAAATCCGAGATCTCTAGCAAAAATTTGATTAGTATTTATGATATCTAAGTCATGTATTTTAACACCATATTTGAGTAATACTTTTTTGAAATTTGAAATTTGATTTTGGAGTTTATACTTGTTGGGAAATTTACCTCTTAAATAATAAAATAATGATATTGGATCATATAAATCTCTAAAATTAATATTTGATTTAAAACTAAATGAGTTGCCAACAATTACATCTGTAAGTCGATGATTTTCATTGGTAATATGAATGTTCATTTAATTTAGAATTTACGAAGACTGTTTTCTATAATCAATAAAGCTTTTTTTAATTGCTTTTCAGAAATAACTAGTGGAGGAGCAAATCTAATTTTATTTCCTTGCGTAGGTTTTGCAATTAACCCATTATCCCTCATGTCTAGACATATATTCCAGGGAATCTCTGAATTTTCATCACAATCTAAAACTATTGCATTTAATAAACCTTTTCCTCTAACAGATTTCATTATTGGGATATCATCTTTTATTTCATCCAAATAATTTCTAAACATGACCCCAAGTTTATGCGCTTTTTCGGACAAATTATTGTCAACAGAAAACTTTATAGCTTCTTTAGCTACAACACATGCAAGTGGGTTTCCTCCAAAAGTAGAACCATGTTGTCCTACTTTCATAACACTCATGATCTCTTTACTGGTTAAGACTCCTGAAACAGGATAGAATCCGCCAGAAAGTGCTTTTCCAAGAATAACAATATCTGGTTGTATTTTTTCATGATAACTAGCTAATAGCTTTCCTGTTCGACACACACCTGTCTGAATTTCATCAGCTATGAGGAGAACATTGTGTTTTTCACAAAGCTTTTTACATTTTTTTAAATAACCATCATCAGGAACAACTACACCACCTTCTCCTTGAATTGGTTCTACTAAAAAACCAACAATATTTTTATCATTTATCAACCTTGATTCAAGTTCATTAATGTTATTATACTCAATTATTTCAAAACCAGTTGTTAATGGACCAAAATGTTCTTTACTGCCGTGATGGGAAGAAAATGAAACAACCGTAGTTGTTCTTCCGTGGAAGTTTCCGTTACATACAAGTATTTTAGCTTTGTTGTTTTCAACATTCTTAATTTCATAACCCCATTTTCTGCAAATTTTAATTGCTGCTTCAACAGCTTCTGCACCTGAATTCATTGGGAGCATCTTATCATATCCAAAAACGTCAGTTATATACTCCAGACTTGATCCTAATTCATTGTTATAAAAAGCTCTAGATGTTAAGGTTAGCTTTTTTGCTTGTTTAATAAAAGCATCTAAAATCTTTTCATTACAATGACCTTGATTAACGGCAGAGTATGCCGAAAGAAAATCATAGTATTTTTTATTATGAATATCCCAAACAAAAACACCCTTACCTTTTTTTAAAACTACAGGGAGTGGATGATATGTGTTAGAGCAGAAAGTTTCCTCTTTTTGTATTAGTGATTTTTCAAGGTCAGTTAACATTTAGCAAAATTAACTATTTAACCTGCTCTAATATTATTAAAATTTAAAAAGTTATCATCATTTTTTTCTTTCAAATACACCAATTTCATTATTCTTTTCAACTTCATTCCATTTGAAATATTCTCCTTGCATGGTAATATATACACCCGGGGTTAATGTTTGAACAAAAGAAAGAGCACATCCTAAGTTAAAAAAACCGTCAGATGAACTTCCAAAAGCATATGGAATCATAGCTCCAGTAAGTATAATAGTTTTATTAATAAGTTTTTGATTTGATATTAACTTTGCTGTGTTAGTAATAGTGTCAGTTCCATGTGTAATTATTATTCTGTTGCTTTTTTCATTTTTACATGAATCTACTATCATTGAAACATCTTTAGTTGTTAGATCTAGGCTATCTTTCATTACAATGGTTTCAATTTCAATATCTAAACGACATTTACTTCTTTTTATCATTTCTGGTAAATGAGTCTTTTCAAAAAAAAGCTTTCCATTTATATAATCATAACTTTTGTCAAAAGTTCCACCTGTAATAAATATTTTGATCATTTAACATTAAAGATAAAAAAAGCCTTGCAATAAATAAATTACAAGGCTAGTGCGGAGAAAGAGGGATTCGAACCCCCGGTACCTTGCGGTACGCTGGTTTTCAAGACCAGTGCATTCGACCACTCTGCCATTTCTCCAGTGGTGCAAATATAAAAAGTAATTTTCTTTAATAAATAAAATATAAACGAATAATATGCATAATTTCGTTATTGATGTATTTATTGTTAGAAATTCCCTGGGAATACCCATTTTTAATACTACTTGGATTTTTTGTTTCAATTATTAATACAATGGCAGGTGGAGCCTCTATTATTACTCTACCAATATTAATTTTTTTAGGTCTACCTTCTAATGTTGCCAATGGAACAAACAGAATAGCATTAATGATGACAGCATTCTCAGCAAACATGGGCTTTAAAAGCAAGGGCATATCTACTTTTCCCTTTAGTGCATATACAGGTGCAGCTGCCTTAATTGGATCTGTTATAGGTGCTCACATTGCTGTTGAAATAAATGATGCATTATTCAATAAAATTTTATCAATTATAATGATTTTAGTAATCACTATAATTATTTTCAAACCTAGAATTGTTAATAAAAACTTATCGGTAAGACTCAAAGGAAAGCACTTAAAAATTTCATGCTTAGTTTTTTTCTTTATTGGTTTATATGGAGGTTTTATAAATGCAGGAATTGGTTTTATAATTATGCTATTTCTTCATTTTTATAATAGATTAAATTTAATCCGTGTAAATGCAACTAAAGTTGTAATTGTTCTAGTATATACAATTGGAGCTTTTTTAACTTTCTTTTTTAACGGTTTAGTAGATTTACCATATGGGTTATGTCTTGGAATTGGCACTATGATTGGTGGTTGGAATGCTAGTAGATTTTCCGTCGAAAAAGGAGAGGGTGTAGTTAAAGTATTTTTGGTTATATCAGCAGTTATAATTGCTATTAAACTTTGGTTTTTCTAAAAATTTACCGTTTCTGTTATTTTTAGACCATAACCAGCCATCCCAACTCTTTTAATTTTTCTATCCTTAGTAGTTAACAGTCTGATATTTGAAACATTTAATTTATGTAAAATTTGAGCACCAATTCCAAAATCTTTAGCATCCATCTTTTTATAAGGCTTGAAATCTTTTCCAGACTTCTGAAGTGTTTTTAAATGATTTATATTGTTAAGTATTGGTTTAGCCTCAGAATCTTGATTCACAAAAACTATAACACCCTTGCCTTCTTTGTTTATTTTTTTGGTAATTTTTTTAATTATTGGATCCTCATTAATTACTAAATCATCAATACTATTGTTAATTGAACCAAAGGAATTTACTCTACACAAAACTGGTTCATCTTTAAGCCAATTGCCCTTTGATAAAGCAAGATGAATCTGATCATTATTTTTTTGCTTAAATGTGTTCAAATTAAACTCACCATATATGGTCTTTAGATTAAATTCATCAATAAGATCAATTAGACTATCGTTTTTCATTCTATATGAAACTAAATCTTCGATAGAAATAATCTTTAAATCAAATTTATTTGCAACTTTAAATAAATCCGGAAGTCTTGCCATTGTTCCATCTTCATTCATTATTTCACATAATACACCAGCAGGTTTAAATCCAGCTAATCTTGACAAATCAACAGCAGCTTCAGTATGACCTGTCCTTCTTAATACTCCACCATCTTTAGCGGATAAAGGAAAAATATGTCCAGGTCTTGCAAGATTAGAGGGTTTGGTTTTTTCATTTACTAGAGCATTGATAGTTTTTGATCTATCACTTGCAGAAATCCCTGACGTAACTCCGTCGCCAATTAAATCAACTGAAATTGTAAAAGCTGTTTGCATTAGCTCAGTATTATTTGAAACCATTGGGTCAAGTTTTAAATGTTTACATCTATTAGATGTTAATGGTACGCAAATTAAACCCCTTCCATGTGTAGCCATAAAGTTTACAACGTCAGCTGATATGATCTCGGCTGGATATATAAAGTCACCTTCATTTTCTCTATTTTCATCATCAACAACAATTATTACTTTGTTATTTTTTAAATCTTCAAGTGCCTCTTTAATTGAGTTTAATTTCATTTAATCTTAATTAAGTTATTTTTCAGTTCTTCAAATATATTATCAATATTTAATAGAGATTTATCGGATGATGCTCGTTTAAGAAGATAGATGCCAAGAGGAAGCATAATGATATTTGAAATCCAACTTCCAATAAAAGGAGTTATACTTCCATCTTCAGCTGCATTTTTAGCAAAGGTTCCTAGAAAATGATAAAACAGGAACATTATTAATGCTGTTACCACTGGAAATCCAAAACCTCCTTTTCTTATAATAGCTCCAAGAGGTGCACCCAAAATAAATAATATTAATGTCGAAATTGGTATTGCATATTTATCATGATAGCTTGTCTTATGAAGATTAATTATTTTTTCTCGAATAAAAAAGTTTGCTTTTTGTGTGTCAAGATTAGCAATCTGATTGTTAATATTATTTTCAACTGAATTGATAATTGATTTTTGTGATTGTAAATCAAAATCTACTAAAATTGTATTGTAGTTAGTTATATCAATAGTGTTTTTTTTAAATGGTCTATTGTATGATGTTTGAAAATTAAAAACTCCTGTTCTTCTATAAAAATTATCACCAAAATTACCATACTCCTTAACTAATTTGTTTTCCAAGGAATCAATACTGAAATTAAGTTGTTTCAAATTTTGCATTCTAAATGTATTGTTATACCTCTCTTCAGAAAAATCAACATTATAAATTTGTTTTAGATCAATGAATATTTCGTGTGTTTCAAAATAAATTTGTGTATGCGGCTTGTATTGTTTTGAATTTGGATTTTCAGCTAGGATTTCCTCATATCTGTATCCATCATTTAATTGAATTCTTAAAATATCATTTTCTTCATCAGAAATTAGCTTTCCATTTTTTGCTTTAATAACTATTGTGTTGTCATTGTTTCTGTTTGTTTTGTGTATTATAACATCTTCTAAATTGGAATTGTCAATTCCTGATTTATTAGAAACCTTAATATTCATTAAACCTAGGTCGTTAAATATTCCTTCGTTAATAGCAAGTGATGGTTTAACTTTTGCTAAATTTTTTCTGAGATTATATGATTTGAACTCTGAGTAGGGAATTAGATTATTTGATACAAAATAAACAACAATACAAAGTAAAATATTGAAATACATTAAACTTTTCATCGATCTAAATAATGATATGCCAGATGACTTAATAGCCGCAAACTCATAGTTTTCTGCTAAATCTCCAAAAGTCATAATAGATGCCAAAAGAACCGTCAGGGGAAGAACAAGTGGAATCAGTTTTGGACAATAAAAAATTAAAAACTTAAAAATTATTTCAAAATCAATTTCCTTTCCAGCCAAATCATCAATAAACATCCATATTGTTTGAAAAATAAAGACAAACATTATTAAAAAAAAGAAACTAAAGAATTTAGTCAAATAGGATCTTAATATGTATTTATCTAAAATCTTCATAATTCATTAATGTAATAATCATTATAATCAGCTTTATTAAAAATAAATAAGTTAATATCTAAATCTTGATCAAATGATATTTTATTAAAAAAAATAGAATTGGAGTAAGTCTTTGATAATTGTTGGTCTATTCGAAGAATATTGTAGTTTTTATCTATTTCAATTTTATACTTATAATCATTATCGTCAACATATGATATTACAACTTTCTCATTTAATGATATTTTAAGTTTGTTTTTGTTTGTTTTAATGACCTTAGACAAATTTGATGGAATAAGATAGTTGGATAGTTCATTTGATTTTAAAACATTTACCTCCATATTTTCCTTGATAATATTGTAATGTTTATTACCATCAAAAATAAAGATTACATCATCAATTGTTATCCTGTATTTGTTATTCGAATAAATTAATTCACCTTTATTTTTAAAAATAATTTCTTTGTTGTTTTTACTAACGTATTCAAATTCCATTAAATAATTATCAGTTTTTTCATAATGCTTTATGAAAGAATCAACAAAATTTTGTGAAAAAACAATGAAGTATAAAAGAAGAAGGTATGATAAATGATTAATCAAAATTTTAATTGTCAAGTAATTCTTTAAGGTCCATTAAATCCTTAACTAAAACAGCTCTAGCTTTACTTCCTTCAAATGGACCAACTATTCCAGCAGCCTCAAGTTGATCAATAATTCTGCCAGCTCTGTTATAACCAAGTTTCATTTTTCTTTGTAAAAGAGATGCAGATCCTTGTTGGGCATTTACAACAATTTCTGCTGCATCATTGAATAGCGGATCTCTATCTCCCACATCATCATTAATTGTGGATATGTTATCTTCTTCACATTCAGGTAAGAGATATGCATTTGAATAACCTCTTTGAGATCCAATTATATCGGTAATCTTTTCAATTTCATCTAAATCAACAAATCCACATTGCAATCTAATTAAATCATTTCCTTTTGTGTATAACATGTCGCCATTTCCAATTAATTGATCAGCGCCACCAGAATCAAGAATTGTTCTTGAATCTACTTTTGAAGTAACTTTGAATGCTATTCTTGCTGGAAAATTAGCTTTTATTAAACCGGTGATTACATTAACTGAAGGTCTTTGGGTAGCAATTATTAAATGAATACCAACTGCTCTAGCTAGTTGCGCTAATCTTCCAATTGGTGTTTCAACTTCCTTGCCAGCAGTCATTATAATATCAGCAAATTCATCAACAATTAATACTAGGTAGGGCAAAAACTTATGCCCATCATTAGGGTTTAAAATTCTTGTCTTGTACTTTTTGTTGTATTCCTTAATATTTCTACATGTAGCATCCTTTAAAAGCTCATATCTTTTATCCATCTCCATACATAAAGATTTTAATGTTCTTACAACTTTCTTAGTATCAGTTATAATAGGTTCATCAGAGTCTGGAAGTTTTGCCAAATAATGTCTTTCAATTTTATTAAAAAGAGTTAGTTCAACTTTTTTAGGATCAACTAAAATAAATTTAACCTCAGCTGGATGTTTTTTATATAAAATAGAAGTAATAATTGCATTGATACCAACAGACTTGCCTTGTCCTGTAGCGCCAGCTACTAGCAAATGGGGCATTTTAGTTAAATCTGTAACTAAGGTATCATTACTGATTGTTTTACCAAGTGCTAAGGGTAATTCCATTTCAGCTTCCTGATATTTTTTTGAACTTATAAGAGATTTCATAGAAACAATCTTTCTGTCTTTATTTGGAACCTCTATTCCAATTGTTCCTTTTCCAGGGATAGGTGCAATAATTCTTATTCCGAGAGCTGATAAGGATAGAGCAATATCATCTTCAAGACTTTTTATTTTAGAAATTCTTACACCAGCGGCAGGAATTATTTCATATAAAGTAACAGTTGGACCAATAGTGGCTTTGGCATTTGCTATTGCTATATTATAATTCTGTAGTGTTTCAATAATTTTTTCTTTGTTAGCTTCAAGTTCTTCTTGATTTACAGTAATTGATGTATTTTTTCCATAATCATTTAAAAGCTTTAATTCAGGAATTTTAAATGAAGGCAGCTCTAATGTTTCATCAAATTCACCAAATTCATCTAAAATTTTCTTTTGTTTTTCAGTAATAGTTTCTTCGTCAGTGACTTTGTTTATTTCAATTTCTACATTATTATCTTTAATGTTTTTCTCATCTATTTCTTTATTTACATTAGAGAAATTTTTAATAGTAGGTTTAATAGCACTTGATGAAACTGTGTTTTCTTCGGGTTCTTTATCATTGGGGGCAGAAATATCTTCATCGTTCTCCTCTTTTTCAATTTCATCATATATATTTTCGTTATTAACTTTTTTAGGTAATCTGTTTTTTAAATTATAAACTATCTGATTTAAAAATTTATGTAAATCAACAGGCCTAAATTTTAATTTTATTATCAAAAAAGATAAAAAACCAAACAATAGAAGAAATATAAACCCAATATCTCCAACATATTCAATTATTTTTAATTTCATTTCAAATCCAAATACACCACCATAAATTTGATTTTTAAAGTAATATGAAGCAAGTAATGAAAACCAAAACATACATAGAATGAATAAAATTGTTCTATCTAAAATTTTATTAATTCCACTATTAAAAGTAAGTGAAAGTCCAATTATAAATGTCAGAGCAGGGAGAAATAAAGCACCTATACCAAAACCTTTATAGATTAGGTAAAAAGATATACTTAAACCAAATTTTTTTCCAATGTTTTCAACTTCAATAGATTCGTCTAATAGTGCAGTTATAGATGATTGGTCTTTGGTCCAAGAAAAAAAGAATGAAATCATGGATATAAAAACCATAATGGATAATAATGTTAAAAAAACACCAGTTATGTATTTTAAATTAGTATTCTCTTTCAATTCAATACTTTTTTAATTTTATAATTAATAGCTGCAATAAATAATGTCATAAATGGACTAAGCCAATTAAATATTGCATATACAAAATAGTCAAAAACACTAACATTAAGAACACTGGATTGGTAAGCTCCGCAAGTGTTCCACGGAATCAATACTGAAGTTACTGTTCCTGAATCTTCAATCGTTCTACTTAAGTTGACGTTAGAAAGTTTTCTATCTCGGAAAGCTTCTGAAAACATTTTCCCTGGAATTACTATTGATAGGTATTGATCAGATGCGGTAATATTGACTGTTATACAACTTAATATCGTACTAGCAAACAAATTAAGGGTAGATTTTGCAATATTTAACAACGACAAACTTATACTTTTTAGAGCTCCTATTGCTTCCATAACACCACCAAAAATCATTGCACATATTACAAGCCATATTGTATCTAACATGCCACTCATTCCTCCTGATGTCAATAATTCGTTTAAAAATAAAGTATTTGTTTCAATAGTAGTTTTGGAAACTATAGAATCCATAATAATTGTGTAAGTAGAAACTTCAATGTTAGAATTTTGATTTATAATGTTATCAATTAATTCTGATTGAAATATTAATGTAAATAATGCCGCAGCTATGGTCCCTACAAATAATGAGATAATTGGATTTATTTTCTTAATAATCATTAAAACAACAATTAGTGGAACAATAAATAATATAGGTGAGATATAGAAAAAATCTTTAATTGATTCTATATAGTTCACAGTATTTAAATTTTCAGAGGGAAGGTTAAATAAATTATAAAAAACAAAAAAAACAAGAGCAATGCATATGGTTGGTACAGTTGTTATCATCATATATTTTATATGATCAAATAAATTTGACCCTGCAACTGCTGCAGCTAAATTTGTTGTATCGCTTAGAGGTGACATTTTATCACCAAAATATGCACCAGATATTACAGCCCCGGCAACAACACCAACTTCGAAACCAAGTGCTTTGCCAATTCCAATCAATGCAATTCCTATTGTTGCAGATGTTGACCAACTACTTCCTGTAGCAATAGCAACGATAGCACTTATTATAACACATGCAGGAAGAAAAAAAGATGCATTTATTATATTAAAACCATAGTATATCATGGATGGAATAACACCACTCAATAACCAAGTTCCTGAAAGAGCTCCTACAAGTAATAAGATTATTATAGGATTACTTATCGATTTAATGTTTTTTGATATTGTATTGAATATGAAATCTACTTTTATTTTATTTTTGAGTCCGACTAAAAATGCTATGGCGGCTCCAATAAGTAAAATAAATTGATTTGATCCCTCTAGAGATGAATCTCCATAAATATTAACATTAACATACAATAACCCAACTAAAAGAAATATAGGCGTTAGTGAATCAAAAAGACTAATATTAGTGTTTTTATTAATAGTAGTTTTTTGTTTTGACATTATGATAGCTAATATATTTGTAAAAATGGTGAATTTTCATCTTAAAATAAAGTAATAAAGGATTAAATAATAATTTGAACATTTGTATTTTTGTATTAATGTCAGAAAATAAGTTTGATGTTGTTGTTATCGGTTCAGGCCCTGGAGGATACGTATGTGCGATAAGATTAGCACAGTTAGGATTCAAGACAGCAATAATAGAAAAATATAAATCACTTGGTGGTACATGCCTAAATGTTGGTTGTATTCCTTCAAAATCACTTTTAGATTCATCTCATCATTATGAAGATATTATAAAACATGCAGAAAATCATGGTATAGAAATTTTAGGAAAAATTAACCTCAACTTTAAAAAGATGATTGAAAGGAAAGACGGGGTAGTTCAGCAAACCGTTAAAGGGATTGATTATTTAATGAATAAAAACAAAATCACTGTATTTGAAGGTAAAGCATCGTTTATTAATAATAACACATTAAAAATTGCAGAAAAGAAACCCAATATAATATTTGATAAGTGTATTATTGCAACAGGATCTAAGCCAATATCTTTACCATTTATAAATATTGACAAAAAAAGAGTTATCACATCAACAGAAGCACTTTCTTTGAATGAAATACCAAAACACTTAATTATTATTGGAGGGGGTGTGATTGGTTTAGAGCTTGGACAGGTGTATAAAAGATTAGGTTCTGAGGTTAGTGTAATAGAATATTCTGATAAAATCACGCCTTTTATGGATACCGATATTTCTAAGGAACTACTAAAAATTTTAAAGAAACAAAAAATAAATTTTTACTTATCTCACAAGGTTTTTGAAGTTGAAAATAAAGAAAATATCATCACTGTTAAAGCAAAAAATAATAATGATGAAATAAAAACTTTTGAATGTGACTATTGTTTAGTTTCTGTTGGTAGAAAAGCATATACAGAAGGTTTAGGTTTGGAAAATGTTGGAGTTGAGATAGATTCTGCTGGAAAAATTGTGACGGATTCAAAATTTAAGACAAATGCTGAGAACATATATGCTATTGGAGATGTTATTAGTGGTCCAATGTTAGCTCACAAAGCAGAGGAGGAAGGTATAGCAGTAGCTGAAATTTTAAAAGGCGAAAAACCTCACATTGATTATAACTTAGTGCCTAATGTTATTTATACATGGCCTGAGGTTTCCTCTGTTGGTAGAACAGAGCAACAGCTAATCGATGATAATGTAGACTATAAAGTTGGAAAATTTCCAATGAGAGCTTTAGGAAGGTCAAGAGCTAGTTCAGATCTGGATGGTTTTGTTAAGATCATCGCAGATAAAAAATCTGATGAGATTCTTGGTGTACACATTATTGGAGCAAGAGCAGCTGATTTAATTGTAGAGGGGGTTACTGCTATGGAATTTAGAGCCTCTTGTGAAGATATTTCAATTATGAGTCACCCACATCCAACATATTCAGAAGCAATGAAGGAAGCCGCTTTATCTGCATTAGATAATAGGCCATTACATATTTAGATTAAAAAGGACCCTTATTATTGTTTTTGACTGCATTTGTTGACTTTCCAGGCATTTCTCCTCTAATTCCATGAAATTCAGTCTTAAGTAATGATGATTCGTTAAATGGCTCTTGTTCTCTAAGATACCAATCGTTTGTTATCTGGATTGGTTTTGAGTCTCCAGTTTCTGTTATCCAATTATTTAAAATATTTTTTAGCAATAAATATTCATCTTCTATTTTTTCACTAGATATAAGATTATTAAACTGATATGGGTCATTAATTAAATCATATAATTCCTCTGCTTGTCTAGGTTGAATAAAGATTTCAGCTTGAATCTTAGTAATAGTATTGTTTTTTTGTGCTGTTTTAAGATCTATGTAAGTAGGACTATTTATAGCATCCAAAGGGCCTTCTTGTGGAAAATCAGGTCTAGAATTTAAAATATATAAATACCTATCGTTTCTAACCATTCTTTGATAAGACTCATAATCATGCCAATTATGTTCAGCAAATACATAGTTTCTAAATTTTTGATTTGGATTTTTAATAAGGCTGTAGAAGCTTCTTCCTTGAAAATTATCTTTTATTTCAATTTCAGCAATATCGAGTAAAGTTGGAGCAATATCGATAGAGCTAATCAAGCTATTCACAACATTATTTTCTTTCAGTAATTCGGGGTAATGGATGATAAATGGTGTTTTAACACCTTGATCATTCAACCTTGTTTTACTGTGAGGAAAAGGTCTACCATTATCAGCCATGACTATAATTAAAGTGTTTTCATATTCTCCTTGAGCTTTTAACTCAGAGATAACTTTTCCAATATGGAAATCAAATCTTGTTATTTCATCATAATAATCAGCTAAATCCAAACGAGTTAAATCTCCGTCAACAAGATATTCTGGAACTTTTATTAGATCTGGATTGTGAGTTCCTGAAAATTCGTTATCTCCCCAAACTCGATGAGCATCATATGAAGCAAACCACATAAAGAAAGGTTTTGATTTTGGTCTATTTTTAACGGATTCTACCCATAACTTTTCACCACCTGGTCCATTTGCCTTTTTATTTTCATTTACCTGATCAAACCCCCTTTTTGCATATTCACCCATGTGAAATTTTCCTGCTTGTAAAGTATGATATCCATCATCTTTTAATAATTCAACAAAAGATATCATTTCAACTGGTGGTTCTGTGTGTAATTCAGCTGCGCCAGTGTTGTGTGGATATCTTCCAGTAAGGATAGAATTTCTACTTGGGCTACATGAGCTAGTGGTCAAGTAGGCATTTTTAAATATTAATCCATTTTTTGCTAGCGAATCAATATTAGGAGTTACAACATCATTATTTCCATAACAGCCAATATCGTCCCAACTAACATCATCAGCAATAAATACTATAATATTTGGTTTTTTATCAGATAAATTAGCACATGATATTATAATAAATAAAATAAATAGGAGTTTAAAAATGTTTCTAGTTGTCATGGTGTTTATATTAGTGAATTATATTCTTCAATTAGTAAAATGTATTTATTTATGCCATCTTTTATTTCATCAACATAAACAAATTCATTTGCAGTATGTGATCTTAAAGAATCACCAGGACCTAATTTAATAGATTTACAATCAATTTTTGCTTGATCTGATAGAGTAGGTGATCCATATTTTTTAAAATTTAGGTTTTCAGCAGCCAAAATAATTTTATGATTTCTGGAAATTGATGAAGAGTTTAAATCTAAACTTCTTGGTTTAACCTCACAATCAAGATTTTGTTTTAAATAATTAAAAATCTCCTTATTTGAATATTTGTCATTAATTCTAGCATCTAAAACAATTTTAACATCGGATGGAATAACATTGTGTTGAACTCCAGCATTTATTTGAGTTACAGTTAATTTAACATCACCAAGTAAGTCTGAAGTCTTAGAGAAGGTTATATTTGAAATTTGTCTAATAATTTCGCTTGATTTGACTATTGGGTTTTTATCATTTTCGTGAGCGGCATGTGATGATTTACCTTTGACAATCAAGTCAAAAACAATTAACCCTTTCTCAGCAATTGCTACATCCATTTTTGTCGGTTCTCCAATAATTGCTAAATCTATTTTTGGCAGGAGAGGAATAACACTTTTTATTCCATTCTTACCGGACCTTTCCTCTTCAGCTGATGCTAAGATAATTATGTTGAAGTTTAAGTCCTCTCTATCATAAAAATGAATAAAAACCATAATTAAGCAAACTAATGAAATTCCCGCATCATTACTGCCTAATCCATATAATTTACCATCCTTTGTAATTGGCTCATAAGGGTCATTAGTGTATCCATCATTAGGTTCAACAGTATCATGATGAGAATTTAATAATAAGGTAGGTTTGTTTTTTTGAAAATTCTTGTTGTAAGCATAAACATTATTGACTGATCTACATGTTTTAATATCATTTTCTTTAAACCAATTTTCTAAATAGTCAGCAGTTTTATCCTCTTTGAAGGAAAAAGATTTAATTGAAATTAATTTTTTTAATAATTTCTCTGCTTTCTTGTTAAGATCTTGCATATAGGTTATTCAAATATAATACATATGTAATATTAAAATAATTTAAAAAATTTATAAAAAAGTTAATAATAACTAAATTTAAATATTGAAAAGATTTTCAAAATCATACAGTCTTAAAAACAAGGATTTATTTGTAAAAAAAATTGTTAATTTTTCATCTGAGCAAAGTCATTTTACCCTTTTAAATTCAAATGATGGTTTTGATGATTATGAATTAATTATTGCTTACGGTGCTGAGTCATTTTTACAATCATCTAAAAATTCATTAAAAAAAATTGACAAATACATTCACACAGTTAACGATTGGATATTTGGATATCTTTCATATGATTTAAAAAATGAAATTGAAAATTTAACTGACCTGAACAAAGATGTATTCAATTTGCCAAATTTATATTTTTATCAGCCAAAGGTCATTTGGTTAATTAAAGAAGAAAAAGCAGAGATATATTCACTGGATGAAAAAAACCTAAATGAAGATTGGGATCATATAAATTCAATTGATTATAAAGATTGTACAGAGAAATCTTCAGTGGATTTGATTACAAGAACATCAAAAGAGGAATATGTAAGAAAAATAAAAAATATAAAACAGAGAATTTTGCAAGGTGATTGTTATGAAATGAATTATTGTTTTGATATGTTTAGTAAAAACAAAACAATTAATCCTTATAAAACATATATAAAACTTAATGATTATACCAGGTCACCAATGAGTACTTTTTTTAAATTAAATCAACTATACTTATTGTCATCCTCTCCCGAAAGATTTATAAAAAGAGTTAATAAAAAAATCATAAGCCAACCCATAAAAGGAACAGCAAAAAGAGGTCTAGATTCAAAAGAAGATGAGAAAATAAAGTATACATTATTGTCCAGTCCTAAAGAATTATCAGAAAATCATATGATCGTAGATCTAGTTAGAAATGATTTATCTAGAGTGGCTGAAAAGGGTTCAGTTAAAGTAAAGAATCTTAATAAATTAAACACGTTCAAAAGAGTTCATCAATTAATTTCAACTATTGAAGCTGAAATTTCTATTAAAACCAAATTTTCTAAAATAATTACTGGAATGTTTCCAATGGGAAGTATGACCGGGGCTCCTAAGATTGAATCAATGAATATAATTGATGAATACGAATCAACAAAAAGAGGTTTATATAGTGGTTCAATTGGCTATATAAAACCCAATAAAGATTTTGACTTTAATGTAGTTATAAGATCAATTATTTATGATAAGGTACTGAAAGAAATCAATGTGAGTGTTGGAAGTGCAATAACTTTTAAATCTGATCCGGAAAGTGAATTTGAAGAATGTCTCCTTAAAGCTGAGCCAATGATTAAATCACTTAAGTAGTATATTTGAAATATGCTTGATCAATTCAAACAGCATATTAAAAAAATAGTTCCATCGGGAAGCAAATTGCTTGTAGCAGTTAGTGGAGGAGTTGATAGCATTGTTTTGTGTGAGCTTCTAAAAAAAGCAAAAATTCATTTTTCAATTGCACATGTAAACTATGAATTGAGGGGAAATCAAAGTGAAAAAGATGAATTATTCTTAGATAAGTATTGTCTTGATAATAAAATTAAATTTTATTTAAAAAGGCATAACCTATCTAATCAAAGAAAATCAATTCAAGAGCAAGCAAGAAAAATTCGATATAAATTCTTTGATAATTTATGTAAACAAAATAAATACGACTATATCTTAACTGCTCACCATATAGATGACAACATTGAAACCTTACTAATAAATGTTTATAGAGGAAAAAAAATAAATGTTTTCAGTGGTATAAAGGAGATTAACGATAATATTATCAGACCAATGTTGATTTTTTCAAAAGATGACATAATTAAATTTGCGTCCGAAAATAAATTAAAATGGAGAGAGGACATGTCTAATCTTGAAAATAAATATTTGAGAAATAAAATAAGAAATATTCTTATTCCTAAAATAAAATCAATTGACCCATCATATCGAAAAAACTTCCTACAATTAATCGAAAAGTCAAAAATTGAAAAGAAAAACACCAACAATTATCTATTTAAAATTGAAAAAATATTTTTTGAGACAATTGATAATGGAATAATTCAAACAGACAAAAACAAATGGAATGATTTAAACAGTAAATCAGTTGAGTTTATACTATTTAGAAAATATGGTTTTTTTAAAAACTCTGAAATTATTAAAATATTAAGGGCATCAACCGGAAAAAGGATTTTCTCTCAATCACATGAAATTATTTCAAACAGAAAAAAACTTTTAATAAAAAGATTTCTGATACAATTTATGAGAATTTTGAAATCAATTTGGGTAAAAATAAAAATCCAATAAATATAATTGTAGAGATATCCAAGAAATCAAAGAAACCTTTAAAAAATGAAATATATATAAGTAATGAAGTGAAAATGCCACTAAAAGTAAGAAAATTTGAAACCGGTGATTTTTTTTATCCTTATGGAATGATAGGTAAAAAAAAGGTAAGTAAATTTTTTAAAGATGAAAAATTGTCGATTTTTGACAAGCAAAATAAATGGATTCTAACTGATGCTAACAATCAAATTATATGGATTATTGGTATGAGAGTTGATAAAAGACTAATTAAAACTGATGGTGAATGTTTAAAAATTTCTATTTAAAAATATTATTTGTTTTATTTTCCATTTTATCTTTTTCACAAGACCCTGTCAAATGGTCAACTTCAGTCGAAAAGATTACTGAGAATAAATTTAAACTTAACACAATTGCAATTATTCAAGAAAATTGGAGATTATATTCTCAAAATTTAGAAGAAGGAGGTGCACTTCCAACTGAATTCGTATTTGAGGATGAATCTATTTTTGAGTCAGTTTCGGATGTTATTGAACTAGATGCAATAACAAAGTATGATCCAATATTTAAAATGGATCAATCATATTTTATAAATGAAACAGTATTTACCCAAGAGATTACGCTAAATGAAAATTATGATCAAAATTCTATTATTCAAGACTTATATTATCAAGTTTGTGATGATAGGGTCTGTATATTTCAAGATGTAAAACTTGTTTTCAATCTAAATTCAGAATACTCTGCTTCAGTAACTTCATTTGACTATTCTGCAATTGTTAGTGATCTAAAGCTTGATTTAGGAAATTCTGAACTTTTAGAAAACGAATATGTTGCAGAAATAGATAACAATTTCTCTCGAAGACTTAATATTTTAATACTAGGTCTATTGGGAGGGTTTTTGGCGTTACTTACTCCTTGTGTTTTTCCAATGATTCCACTCACAGTATCATTCTTTTCAACCAAGAACGAAAAAGCTAAGCTATATTCCATGTCATATGGACTATTCATAATACTAATCTACGTTTCATTAAGTATCCCTTTCTATTTTTTGGAAAATATCAATCCTGAAATATTAAATCAGATTTCAACCAGCCCTGTTTTAAATTTTATATTTTTTGCAATCTTTATTGCATTTGCACTTTCATTATTTGGGCTCTTTGAAATCACATTACCTTCTTCATGGTCAAATACTGTTGATTCAAAATCAAATATGTATAAAGGTTTAATCTCTACTTTTTTTATGTCTTTGACATTATGTTTGGTATCATTTTCTTGTACGGGGCCAATTCTAGGAACACTTTTAGTTGGAACTTTGACATCTGATGGAGGAGCAATTGACTTAACCTATGGTATGTTAGGGTTTGGAGTTGCATTGGCAATTCCATTCACATTGCTAGCATTTTTTCCAAATATCATTAATAAACTACCCAAATCAGGTTCTTGGACAAATTCAATAAAAGTTATTTTAGGTTTTGTTGAATTAGCATTAGCATTTAAATTTTTATCCAATGTTGATCTTATTCAAGAATGGGGTATATTAAAAAGAGAAGTATTTATAGCAATTTGGGTGTTAATTTCGATAGCATGTGGTATTTACTTAATAATAACATCAAGAAAAACATCTTATATAATTTCATCTTTAGGATTTATTTTGATTGGATTATATATGGGTAGTTCATTATTTACAAAGTCTACAAACATGTCTTTATTAAGTGGCTTATTGCCGCCTGAGTTTTACTCAATTTATAATGATTCAAATAATTGTCCGCTTGGACTTGATTGTATTAAAGATTTTAATGATGGATTAGATGAATCTATATTAACAAATAAACCAATTTTATTAGACTTTACAGGTTGGGCTTGTGCAAACTGTCGAAGAGTTGAAGAAAATACCTGGTCAGTTCCGAAAGTTTATGATTTAATAAATAATCAGTTTATTCTAATATCATTATATGTAGATGATAGATCTGATTTGTCAGATGAAGAAATAATTGTATTAAAAGATAAAAATGGAAATCAAAAGATTTTAGACAAAGTAGGAGAGAAGTGGTCTGCATTTCAAACCATAAATTTTAAAAATAATTCCCAGCCGTACTATGTTCTTTTATCTCCAGAACTAGAACTATTAAACAAACCATTACAATATACAGATACTGAAACTTATTACACTTGGCTAGCTGAAGGATTAAAAAACTTTAATAATAAATCCTATTTTTTAAAATAAACTTCATCAAAAGGAACTCTGATTTGTTCTCCGTAAACGCCTTGTTCATCTTTAACTCCGCAACTAATTATCATATTAATCTCTGAACTACTAGCTAATGACAATATTTTTTTTACTCTCAATGAATCAAAACCTTCCATAGGACATGTATCATAGCCTTTTGAGGTCATACTTAACATAAAATTTTGAGCAGCTAATGCACTACTTTTATGTGCGACGATTCTCATATCGGAATTCATAACTTGTCTGTAAATAGGTCTAAACAATCCAATTAATAATGCGTTTACATATCTAAAGTAGCCAAGTAAACCAAAGAACTCTCTATACACTGTTGGAATTAAATATTTATAATATTTAATTGCTATAGATCTTTTTTTAAGACCTTTTCCGCTAGAGGTTTCAGGTCTGTTTTTTATGTAGTTCATATTAAATTTTCTTCTTGACTTCCATAAATCTTTTCTAGTAACAATTACTACAAATTGATTTGCAGTTCTAGCTGCAGGTTGATCAAAACAAGCTCTAGAAATTTTTTTCATTAAATTACCACTTGTAACATGATAAAATTCCCAAAGTTGTAAATTACTGCTGTTTGGAGCTAATGATGCATGTATTATAGAATTTTTAACATCATCATGAGGAATATCTGTCTTTTTATATTTTCTAACAGAACGTCTAGTTCTTACAATTTTATCGAATTCATCTTTCATTTACACAGAAATATATTTTAAAAATTTTCTAGTTAATCTAAATAATAATGAATTTTCGCTTAGCTTATATTTAAAGGAAAGATCAAAATAGTTAGACTTTATTATAAAAGGTTTAAAATGACTAAACGTTTTAAAAGATTCATGTCCATGATATTTTCCAATTCCTGAATTACCAACTCCACCAAAAGGAAGCTTCTTATTTACAATTTGACCGATTGTGTCATTAATTGCACCTCCACCAAATGAATTGGTTGAAATTAAATCCTCAGCAAATGAAATATTATTTGAAAACACATAAAATGCTAAAGGATTATTATATTCATTTAGAATAGTTTTCAAATCATCAACAGATTGGTAAGTTAAAACCGGAAGTATTGGTCCAAAAATCTCATCTTTTAATATTTTGTCTTTTATTGATTTAACCTCCAGTATAGTTGGTTCAAAAAAGTTTTTTTCCATATTATAATTACCGCCGTGTAATAATTTATAACCTTTAATTAATTTTGATAATCTCTCAACATGTTTTTTGTTTATAATTCTTGAATAATAAGGACTATTGTAAACGTCATCTCCAAAAGTATCCTTAATATCATAGATAAGTTGATTCAATAATGAATCTTTAATTTTTACATCAATCGCCAGAAAGTTTGGTGCTATACATGTTTGACCACAATTTAAAAACTTTCCCCAAATGACTCTTTTTGAAGTTGTCTTAAGAGATATGTTTTTATCTATTACACACGGATTATTTCCACCTAGCTCCAAAGTCACAGGTGTGAGTGTTTTTGCCGCTTCTTTTGCTACAATTTTTCCTATTTCTGTACTTCCAGTAAAAAATATGTAATCCCAATTTAACTTCAAAAGTTTTTGACCAATATCTGGGCCTCCTGTTACAATATCAACATGACCTCTTTCAAAAGATTTTTCAATGACGAGCTCTAAGACATTTGTTGTATTTGGAGAATGTTCAGAGGGCTTTAACACAACAGTGTTACCAGCAGATATTGCACCTATTATCGGAGAGATAGATAGTTGAAATGGGTAATTCCATGGGGAAATATTTAAAGTTACACCATATGGGCAAGGTAAGATATAGTCGGTCGATAAGAAATTAAAAAGCGATGAAGACACTTTTCTTTTTTTTGACCATTTTTTAATTTTTTTTAACACATAATTAATTTCATTATAAATAATGCCAATTTCAGACATGTAGGACTCAGCTAAACTTTTTCCAAGATCCTTGTTTAAGGCCTCAATAATTTCATTCTCATGAAGCTGAATTTGCTTCTTTAATTTCCTCAGGGAATTAATTCTGTAGGTAATATCGAGTGTGGCTTTAGATTCAAAAAAATTTTTTTGACTTTCAAAAACAAAAGAATATTTTTTACTTGACATTTTAAAAATTATTTTTTCCAATATAATAAGATAATTTCTACTTTTTATATGATAAACACTATATTTACAATTCACTCCATGTTATATGGAGTTTTTTTTTATTATATGGATTACAACAGATATAGTAAAGTAATTACCAAAAAAGGATCTCAACCAGCTGCCCAAGCAATGTTACATGCAATAGGCTTAACTAAAAAAGATTTTAATAAACCGTTTATTGGAATTGCAAGTACTGGATATGAAGGGAATCCGTGTAATATGCATTTAAACGAATTATCAATTCAAATAAAAAATAAAATTGATAGAGATGAGGCTGTTCCATTAATTTTTAACACAATTGGTATAAGTGATGGAATATCTATGGGAACTAGTGGTATGAAATATTCATTACCGTCGAGAGATATTATTGCTGACTCAATTGAGTCCGTTGTTAACGGAATGTCATATGATTCACTTATTACCGTAGTAGGGTGTGATAAGAATATGCCGGGTGCACTTATGGCAATGATTAGATTAAATAGACCATCAATACTTGTGTATGGTGGAACTATTTCTGCTGGCTGTTATAAGGGAAAGAAACTTGATGTTGTTTCAGCTTTTGAAGCCTGGGGTGAAAGAGTTGCAGGAAAATTATCTGATGATGACTATGACAATATTATAAGCAAAGCATGTCCTGGGCCAGGTGCTTGTGGGGGAATGTATACTGCAAATACAATGTCGTCAGCTATTGAAGCAATGGGTATGTCACTTCCATACAATTCATCAAACCCTGCAACTAGTCAGAACAAATTAGACGAAAAAACTATAATTTCTAAATCAATAATAAATTTAATTAAACAAAATATCAAACCAAGTGATATACTATCAAAGAAGTCAATTGAAAATGCGGTGCGTTTAATAACAATTCTTGGTGGATCAACTAATGCTGTATTGCATATACTTGCAATTTGTAAAACAGCTAATATTGATTTTAATATTGATGATTTTCAAAGAATTTCTGATGAAACTCCTTTTTTGGCAAATTTAAAACCAAGTGGAAAATATTTAATGGAAGATCTTCATGAAATTGGAGGAGTTCCAGCTGTTATGAAGTTTATGATGGATAATGGTTTACTAAATGAAGATTGTTTAACTGTAACTGGAAAAACTATTAAAGAAAATTTAAAAAATGTTCAATCTTTTGATTTTAATCAAGATATAATCAGGCCAATAGACAATCCAATCAAAGCATCAGGCCACATACGTATATTGTATGGAAATCTAGCATCTGAAGGCTCAGTTGCAAAAATTACTGGTAAGGAAGGTCTAGTATTTAAAGGAAAAGCAAATGTATTTAATTGTGAAGATGATGCTAATGATGCAATAAAGAGTAATTCAATAAATAAGGGTGATGTTATAGTAATAAGATATGAAGGGCCTGTGGGTGGTCCTGGTATGCCTGAGATGCTCAAACCAACATCAGCAATTATGGGTGTTGGCTTAGGAAATGATGTAGCACTAATTACTGATGGTAGGTTCTCTGGGGGAACTCATGGATTTGTTGTTGGTCATATTTCTCCAGAAGCAGCTAAAGGTGGGGTACTGGCTCTTGTGAAAAACGGAGATGAAATTGTGATTGATGCAGAAAAAAATGAAATTAATGTTAATATTGACAAAAAAGAACTTGAAATTAGAAAAAAACTATGGGTTAAGCCAGATTTAAAATTTAAATCCGGAATTTTGTATAAATATTCTAAACTTGTTTCAAGTGCATCCAGTGGTTGTGTAACAGATTAAATTATTGATGTGAAAAGTATATCAGGAGCAGAAGCTGTAATTCGTTGTTTAATTAAAGAAAATGTTGATGTTTTGTTTGGTTATCCTGGTGGTGCTATTATGCCAGTTTACGACGAATTGTATAAATTTCAAGATAAGGTACATCACATATTAACAAGACATGAACAAGGCGCAACTCATGCAGCTCAGGGATATGCTAGATCATCTGGAAAAGTTGGAGTAGCTATCGCAACATCTGGTCCAGGAGCAACAAATCTTGTAACAGGGATAGCTGACGCACAAATTGATTCGACACCAATGGTTTGTATAACCGGTCAGGTAGCATCGTCATTATTAGGGTCAGATGCATTTCAAGAGACTGATATAATTGGTATTTCTACACCCGTTACCAAGTGGAATTACCAGATAACAAAAGCTTCTGAGATTTCAGAAATATTTGCTAAAGCATTTTACATTGCTAAATCTGGTCGTCCTGGCCCTGTTTTAATTGATATAACAAAGGACGCACAGTTCGAGTTAATTGAAAGTTTTGAATACAAAAAGTGTAAGAATATTAGAAGCTATTTTTCTGTTCCAGAAACAGATCCTGAGAGTCTAAAAAATGCAGCGGAATTAATTAATAAAGCTAAAAAACCATTCATAGTTTGGGGTCAAGGAGTTATTCTTGGAAATGCTGAATCTGAATTTATAAAATTTATTGAGAAAACCGGAATACCGGCTGCATGGACTATACTCGGCTTGTCTGCAGTCCCGACCGAACATCCACTAAATGTTGGAATGGTGGGTATGCATGGAAATTATGGACCAAATGTATTGACTAATGAGTGTGATTTATTAATAGCTGTTGGAATGAGGTTTGATGACAGAGTAACTGGAAACCTAAACTCCTATGCAAAACAGGCAAAAATTATTCATTTTGAGATTGATCCAGCTGAAGTAAATAAAAATGTAATTGCTGATGTTGCTGTGCTAGGTAACGTTAAGGATACACTTAATGATATTTTAAAATTTTTAGACAAGAACAATCATAAGGATTGGATTGCTAAGTTTGGAAAGTTTTATGATATTGAGTTTGATAAAGTTATAGATAGAGAGTATAATAAAAAAAGTGGTGGGCTTTCCATGGCAGAAGTAATAAAAAGTATAAATGATAATACAAATGGTGAATCTATTTTAGTTACTGATGTAGGACAACATCAAATGGTTGCCTGTAGATATACAAAATTTAATCAAAGTAAATCTAATATAACCTCAGGAGGTCTCGGCACAATGGGATTTGCACTACCAGCTGCATTTGGTGCTAAAATTGGAGATCCTAATAGGGAAGTGATTGCAGTAATTGGAGATGGTGGTTTTCAAATGACAATACAAGAGTTAGGAGCAATTTTTCAAAGCAAGGCTGCAGTTAAAATTGTTATATTAAACAATAACTTCTTAGGAATGGTAAGACAATGGCAGCAGTTATTTTTCGATAAAAGATATGCTTCAACTGAAATGATTAACCCAGATTTTGTTGCAATTGCTAAAGGGTATTTTATTGAAGCAAAAAAAGTTGAAAAAAGAGAAAAATTAAATGATGAGATAAAGAAGATGATACAACATAAGGGGCCATACCTACTGGAAGTTATAATTGAAAAAGAAGATAATGTATTCCCTATGATTCCCTCTGGATCATCAGTCTCCGATGTAAGATTAGAATAATGAATAAAACAAAGTTTACCATATCTATATATACAGAAAATAACGTTGGTTTACTAAACAGAATATCTGCGATTTTTCTAAAAAGACATATTAATATTAGAAGTATTACATCCTCAGAGTCAGAGATATCAAATATTTATAGATTTATAATTGTTGTTAAAGTTGATAATGAGAAAATTGTAAAGCTTGTAAAACAAATTGAAAAACAGATTGAAGTAATCGCTGCTTTTTATCATACAGATGAAGAGACTATTTTTTTAGAAACCGCACTTTACAAAGTAAAATCAAAATCATTGTTTAATGAAAGACAAATACAAAATATAATTAAGGATAGTAGAGCTAACATAGTCACTGTAAAACCTGAATATTTTGTAATTGAAAAGACTGGATGGAGAGAAGAAACTGAAGATTTATATAATAAATTAAAGAAATATGGATTATTGCAATTCGTTCGTTCAGGTAGAATATCAGTATCAAAGAAATCAATGGAAATAACAAAATTTTTAAAATCAAATAAAAATGTCTAATTATTATAATTCACTAAACAACGAAGAAAAAAAATCTCAGTTAGGAAAGTGTAGATTTATGAAGTCTGAAGAGTTTTCAGATGGGGTTAATGTTTTAATAGACAAAAAAATAGTTATTATCGGATGCGGAGCTCAAGGTTTGAATCAGGGTCTAAATATGAGAGATTCTGGATTAGATATTTCTTATGTATTAAGACAATCATCTATAAATAATAAAAAGGAATCATTTTTAAATGCATCTAAAAATAAATTTGATGTTGGTACATATAATGATCTAATTCCAAATGCGGATATGGTAATCAATCTAACACCTGATAAAAATCACACTCAAGTTGTTAATGAAGTTATGCCCCTAATGAAGAAGAACTCTATCTTATCATATTCTCATGGTTTTAACATTGTTGAGGAAGGATTAAAAATTAGAGAAGATATAACAGTAATTATGGTAGCTCCAAAATGTCCTGGAACGGAAGTTAGGGAAGAGTATTTAAGAGGATTCGGAGTTCCAACACTTATAGCAGTTCATCCACCAAATGATCCAAATGGAGATGGATTAGATTATGCTAAAGCTTATGCAGTTGCAACTGGTGGACATCGAGCAGGTGTATTGGAATCATCGTTTGTTGCTGAAGTTAAGTCTGATTTGATGGGAGAGCAAACAATTTTATGTGGAGTTTTACAATCAGGATCAATTTTGTGTTTTAATAAAATGATTGAGCTTGGTTATGATAGTGGTTTTTCATCAAAATTGATTCAATTCGGATGGGAAACAATAACTGAAGAATTAAAACATAATGGTATTAATGGGATGTTAGCTAGATTAAATGATAATTCAAGATATTTAGTTCATGCCCTTTCTGAAGAATTAAAACAGATTTTAACCCCTTTATTCAAACATCACATGAAAAATATTCTAGATGGAACTTTTTCAAAGGACATGATGGAAGATTGGGTAAATGATGATGTGAAGCTTCTTAACTGGCGGAAAGAAACTGGTTTAACTGATTTTGAAAAGTCCTCTATCTCAGATATTGAAATTTCTAACCAAGACTACTTTGAAAAAGGAATATTAATGATTGCTTTTGTTAAGTCAGGTGTTGAATTAGCATTCGAAACGATGTTAGATAATGGAATAATAGATGAGTCAGCATATTACGAATCTCTTCACGAACTTCCCTTGATTGCAAATCTTGTTGCAAGAAAAAAATTATATGAAATGAATAGAATTATTTCAGATACAGCTGAATACGGATGTTATTTATTTAACAACGAATGTGTGCCTTTACTGAATGATTTTATGTTAAAAATTAATAAAGAACATATTGGCTCAAAACCTAATGGTATAGAAATTGATAATAAGCTATATGAATATGATTTAAAAACAAAAAATCACAGAATTGAAAAAATTGGTATTATTCTAAGAAACAACATGAGTAATATGATAAAATTAAAATAGTATTAACATGAACCAAAATATCCCAACAAAATATGCATTAGACTCTTCAATTCATCATGACACATATTTAATTGATGGTAAAATTGGTAAATGGAACGGTGAATTTACCGAAGTTATATCAACATTACTAGCAAACCAAGAAGATGATAAATATATAACTCTAGGTGATTCTCCAAAAATGGATAAAAAACATGCATTATTGGCTCTAGAGGCAGCTGATAAAGCTTATTTAAATGGTACTGGAACCTGGCCAACGATGAAAGTGTATGAAAGAATTAATTGTATGCAAAAATTTGTTGATTTAATGGTTTTGAAGAGGGATGAGGTGGTTAAACTTTTAATGTGGGAAATTGGTAAAAACCTCAAAGATTCTGAGAAGGAGTTTGACAGAACAGTTGATTATATTAATGAAACAATAAAGGAGTATAAGAAAATTGACCGTGATGGAGCATTTTTTCATAACAATTCTGGAGTAAGAGCATTAATAAGAAGAGGCCCATTGGGTGTTGTTTTGTGTCTTGGTCCATATAATTACCCTTTAAACGAAACATTTGCTTTACTTATTCCTGCTATAATAATGGGCAATACAGCTATTTTCAAGCCTGCAAAGCATGGTGTATTATTAATAGCTCCTTTACTTGAAGCATTTAAGAAGTCATTCCCACCAGGTGTGGTCAATATTGTATTTGGTCGAGGAAGAGAAATTGCTGCCCCAATAATGGAAACAGGAAAAATTAACGTTCTTGCGTTAATTGGACATAGTTCATCTGCTATCTCACTGCAAGATTTGCATCCTCAAAAAAACAGGTTGAGGCTAGTACTTGGTTTGGAAGCAAAAAACCCAGCGATAATTATGGATGATGCAGATCTTGAACTCACAGTCAATGAATGTCTAAATGGTTCACTTTCATACAATGGACAAAGATGTACAGCAATAAAAGTTATTTATGTTCATGAAAAAATTAAAGAAAAGTTTCTTAAGAAATTTTGTGATAGTGTTGATTCCTTAAAATTAGGTTTGCCATGGGAAAATACATTACTTACACCTCTTCCAGAACCAAATAAGCCAAAATATATTAGTGAGTTAATTGATGATGCCACATCAAAAGGAGCTAAGATCATTAACAAAAATGGTGGTAAAAAATTTAAAAACTTTGTTTTTCCAGCTGTTTTATATCCAGTATCTGAAGATATGGATGTATATAAAGAAGAGCAATTTGGACCAGTTATTCCAGTAATTTCATTTTCAGATATAAATACCCCAATTAATTTTATGGCTAACTCTAACTATGGACAACAGGTTAGCTTATTTGGAAATTCAGAGGAAAAACTAGGGCCAATTATTGATTCTTTAGTAAACCTAGTTTGTAGAGTAAATTTAAATAGCTCATGTCAAAGAGGACCTGATGTTTATCCATTTACAGGAAGAAAAGACTCCGCGGTAGCTACCCTGAGTGTTCATGATGCTCTAAGATCATTTTCAATAAGAACTTTTGTCGCATCTAAAGACAATCCAACTAACAAAAATATACTTAGAAAACTGATTGATAACAAAAAGTCGAATTTCATAAGAACAGATTATTATCTGTAACTATTAGTTTAGCATAATTGGCATTACGAGCATTGTAATATCCTCGTTTTCATTACTTTGATGAACTGGAGAAATTAATCCTGCTCTGTTTGGAGATGATAATTCAATTTTTACTAAGTCTGAAGATAAATTATTCAGCATTTCAACAATAAATCTTGAATTAAAACCTATACCTATATCATCACCATTATATTTACACTCCAAAGTTTCTTCTGCTTTATTATTAAAATCCAAGTCTTCAGCTGTAATTTGTAAAAGATTTCCTTTTATTTCAAACTTGACTTGATTAGTAGTCTTACTTGAAAATATACTGGCTCTTTTTGTTGAACTTAACAATTGAGCCCTATCAATCTCAAGGACATTTGGGTTTTCCTTTGGGATAACAGCTTCATAGTTTGGGAATTTACCATCGATAAGTCTGCATGTTAGCTTAAAAGTTGAAAATTTAAAAATTGCATTTGTATTATTGAATAAAACTTTTACTTCAGACTTATTTTCTGGCACAATGGACTTCAAGATATTTAGAGGTTTATTCGGAACAATAAATTCAATTGAAGTTTCAGAATTAATGTCATTTCTTACATATTTAACCAGCTTATGAGCATCAGTTGCAACAAAACAAGATCCCTCAGAGTTAATTTGAAAAAATACGCCAGACATAACTGGTCGTAAATCATCATTTCCCGATGCAAAAATGGTTGAATTGATAATATTCAAAAGAACTTGTGAATCAAAATCAATTTCAGAGGCATCTTCCAAAATTACGGACTTAGGAAATTCATCCCCATTCATATATGAAAGCGCATATTTTCCATTGTTGGAATTAATTTCAAGAATATTATTTTCCAAAGAGAAAGTTAAGGGCTGTTCGGGGAGTGATTTTAATACATCTAATAGCAACTTTGCAGGAATAGCTACTTTTGTAATGATTGTTGACTCTATTAAAATTTTTGATGATAGAGTAGTCTCTAAATCTGATGATGTAATAGTTAAGTCATTATTATTTATATCAAACAAAAAATTATCTAAAATTGGGAGTGTATTATTTGTGTTTAAAATTGACCCTAGTATTTGTAGGTTCTTAAGTAATTCTGAGGAAGATATAATGAATTTCATATAATCTAAAGATATCGTAAAAGAATATTATTATAAAATTTATTTATTAACATTTTAATTATTAAATATGATTGAAATATTATCTCCATAACTCAATCCAAAAAGAGAATTTGCACCTCCACTTGTAACTGGATTACTTTTGTATATTGACAATTCTAAATGACCTGAAGAATTAAAGAGTGCAATTTTTTTCCCATCCTCTTCTCTATATTTTTTTTCTTTAGAAAAATCTATAGCTTCAGAGTATGAATTAAATATTTTATTAAACTTAACATTCCTAGCATTAATTGTAAAATTTCTCGATGAAGAAAATTTGTCAAAAAAATCCTTTGTAACATTTGTTATTACATTTCCATAATTATCAATATAAATAACACTACATAGCAATTCGTTTTTTGATTTTTCTATTATTTTTAAATCGATAAGTTCTTTTATCTTTTCAATTTGTTTTCCAATCAAATTTAAGTGACCCCCTCTGTAAATGTGTGAAGCTACTTTAACAAATGTGTCGATTGTAGATAAATTAAAAGAATCGCTAATATTAATTTCATATACATCGTTAGGTTTTATATTATTGGAAATTAATGATGTAATTCCATTGTCTGCACATATAAAAAAATGCTCATCCATATGAACTACCAAATGTGACTGATCAGGGTTTTTTTCAGCATCAATATTAATAATATGAATTGATCCTCTTGGAAAATTTTGATAAGCATTTTTAATTACATAAGCACCTTCAATTATGTTAAAGGGTGAGATTTCATGAGATATGTCAATAATTTTAGGATTATCAAGTTCAATATTTAATAAACCCTTGATTTTTGAAACATGAAAGTCCTTTATACCAAAGTCTGTAGTAAGTGTAATTATTGACATATATTAACTTTACGATAATATTTATTTTATAAATTTACTTAATTACAAAATTATCTAGTTTCTTTTTGGAAAAATTTGAATATTACATTAAAGAATTACATCCCTCAGATTTTTTTGATTCTGAAATTGACATTATCAAAGCTCTTAAAAAGAGTAATAAAAAAATTGATATCAAACCTAAAGGGGACAAACTACTTATAAAAGGAGAGAATAAGGATATTTTAAATCTTTGTATAACATTAGATTCAATAATATATTTTTTAAAGAATAATGACAACTTAAATCAGTCTAATCTTAATCAAATTATAAATGGAAAAGGTGAGAGTCTAATAAAAGATACAAATGGTCGGGTAATTCTATACGGAACGAACAAAAAAAAGATCAAGGCGCACACACTTAATCAGATTAAAATTTTAGAAGCTTTTAAAAATAATGATATGGTATTTGCAATAGGACCAGCAGGTACCGGAAAAACATATACTGGTGTGGCTATTGCTGTTAAAGCTTTAAAAAACAAAGAAGTTAAAAGAATTATTCTAACTCGTCCAGCAGTTGAGGCTGGAGAAAACTTAGGTTTTTTACCAGGTGACTTAAAAGATAAACTCGATCCATATATGCAACCACTATACGATGCTTTAAAAGATATGATTCCTCAAGAGAGATTAGATGATTACATAAAATGGGGAATAATAGAAATTGCTCCATTAGCATATATGAGAGGTCGAACATTAGATGATGCTTTTGTAATTCTTGATGAAGCACAAAACACCACAAAAAATCAAATGAAGATGTTTTTAACCAGGATGGGGAAAAAAGCAAAATTTATGATAACTGGTGATCCAGGTCAAATAGATTTACCTAAGTTATCTCTGTCAGGATTAAAAACAGCAAATAATATTCTTCAAAGAATTGAAGGAATCGAGATTGTATATCTTGATGGGAGCGATGTAATCCGTCATAAATTAGTTACATCAATTATTGATGCATACAACAAAAATGAAAACATTTAATGTATGAGTAAAGTTTTAAATTATTCAAATTTTAATTTTAAAAATCAAACCTCAAAATATGAGGGAAAAGTTCGTGATGTATACACTCTAAGAGATAATACTCTTGTAATGATAGCTAGTGATAGAATATCTGCCTTTGATGTTGTTATGCCAAGGGGAATAACATATAAGGGACAAGTATTAAATCAAATAGCTGTAAAGATGCTAAATAAAACTAAAGATATTGTACCTAACTGGTTAGAAATTAATCCAGACCCCAATGTTTCAATTGGAAAAAAATGTGATCCAATCAAGGTTGAAATGGTTGTAAGAGGATACCTCTCTGGACATGCATATAGAGAATATAAATCAGGAAAAAGAAAGATATGTGGAAATACAATTCCGAATGGGTTAAAAGAAAATGACAAATTTATTTCACCTATTATTACTCCAACAACAAAGGCAGATCAAGGACTACATGATCAAGATATTGATCCAAAAGATATTATAAAAAAAAATCTTTTGAATAAAAATGATTATGAAAAAATTCATGATATAAGTTTAATGCTCTACAAAAAAGGTAATGAAATAGCTAATAAGAGTGGTTTGATTCTAGTAGATACTAAATATGAATTTGGATATGATACTAATGGTGAAATAACGTTAATTGATGAAATTCACACTCCAGACTCTTCAAGATATTTCTATTTGGACTCATACGAAGATCTACAAACTAAAGGTCTAAAACAAAAACAACTATCTAAAGAATTCTTTCGAGAATGGTTGATGGAAAATAATTTTAGAGGATTAGAAGGTCAAAAGATTCCTAAGATTAATGATGATGTAGTTAAAATGGTTTCTAATAGATATATTGAATTATATGAAAAGTTAATAGGTGAGAAGTTTGATTTTCCATCTAATAAAGACATTATTGATAGAATTCAAGGTAACTTAAAAGAGTTTCTGAAATAAAAGTTCAATATTGCTTAATTTATTATTGGAGCTATCCAACCATAAGTGATCGCCGTTATTGTTAAGCCACGTCAATTGTTTTTTTGCAAATCTTCTAGTATTCATTTTTATTAATTCAATTGATTTTTCTAAGTCAAGTTCACCATTTAAGTAATTAAAAATCTCTTTATATCCGATGGTATTTAAAGGGTTTAAGCTATTATGTAGGTTTAGTTTTTTTACTTCATTAATTAATCCATGATCAATCATATGATCAACTCTATTATTTATTCTATTATATAATTTGTTTCTATCAAGATGTAAAACAACAGAATGGTGGTTGTATCTTTTCTTTGACTTTCCTTTTAAAAAATAAGAAAATGGTTTATTTGAGAAAATTGAAACCTCTAATGCTCTAATAATTCTTCTATGATTTTGTTTATCAACCTTATTATAATACTCAGGGTCTAGTTTTTTTAGCAATTTTTGAATGTGTTTAATTCCATGAATTTGAAATTCATAATTTAATTTATTTCTAATTTCCATTGGGACTTCAGGAATATCATCCAAGCCATAAATTATTGACTTTAAATATAGGTTAGAACCTCCTACAAGTACAATGTGTTTTTTCTTTGATGACAATGTTTTAATCAATTCATCAACATCATATTTATAATCACTTACTGTATATTGATCATGAATAGATTTATGTTGAATAAAATGATGTTTTACTTGAATTAGTTCTTCTTTACTTGGCACAGCAGTACCAATTGACATTTCTTTATAAAATTGTCTAGAATCAAAAGATATAATTTCGGTATCAAGCTTTTTTGCTAATTCTATGGCAAATAAGGTCTTCCCAACGGCTGTAGGACCTGAAATTGATATTAAAGTAGAATTCAAATTATAAGCTTTTTAAAAAGATTTAACGTAGCTGTTGCATCATCTAAAGCTCTATGATGATTTACAAGTTCAATATCGAAAAATTTACATAAAAAATTAAGATTATAATATTTAAGATCCTTATATGATTTACGAGCCATTTCAATAGTACATATTGTTTTGGAATTATAATTTATTTTGCAAGATTTTAACTCATTTTTTAAAACCCTGTAATCATACTCAACATTATGACCAACTAATATTTTATCTTTTACCAAATTCAAAACCTTTTTAGCATAGTGGTCAAATGTATTTTCTTTTTTAAGATCAAGATTTTTTATTCCTGTTAATTTTTGAACATAAAAATCTACTTTTATACAAGGATTTACTAGAGTAGAATACGTTTCAATGATTTTCTCCCCATCATAAATAATAATCGCAATTTCAATAATTTTTTCTTTATTGAACTTTCCTCCACTAGTTTCTAAGTCTATAAAAGCGTACATTTTAATTTCTTGAACCAAAAATTATACTACCTAATCTCAGCATATTGGACCCATTTTTTAATGCTATTATATAATCACTACTCATACCCATTGATAGGACTTTAAAAGAATGTTTAGTTTTAAATCTATTATAAATATTATTCAGGGTGTTAAATTCATTTTCAATAACTGTTTCATTATTAGAAAATGTAGCCATTCCCATCAGTCCAATAACATTTACAAAGTCAAAATCTTTAAGCAAATCAGAGTTTAAAATTTGTTCCAATTCATTAAAATCAAAACCATACTTTGATATCTCTTTTGAAATCTTTACCTGTAAGAGAATGTTAATTTTTCTATTGATAATCTTAGCTTCTTGATTTATTTTATTAATTAATCTTATAGAATCAACTGAATGAATAAGTTCAATAAAGGGAAGAATTGTGCGGACCTTATTTCTTTGTAAATGACCTATCATGTGCCATTTTATATCCTTAGGTAATGTTTCAGATTTTAAGATTAGCTCTTGTACCTTATTCTCACCAAAATGAAATTGACCATGATTATAAAGTTCCATTATATCACTAGCTGGTTTTGTTTTAGAAACAGCTACGATAGTAATTGAATTAGCTATATTATTTTTTATTTGATTTAACTTACTTCGAATCAATTTGTTTTAATATTTTGAAAGCTAATTCAAGAGCATCTCTACCAGTTTCAAAAGAAACCTTGGGAGGATTTTTAGTTCTTATTGATGAAGCAAAATCATTATGTTCTTGAATTATTGAATTGACATTTAAATTTTCTAAGGTTTTAATCTTGATTTCTTTTTCTATGCCCTCACTATTGTGAAGAGTCATAGCATATTTGTTTTTTTTGTCGTAATCGTTAATTTGAACTATTTCAGATTTACTTTTATCAAAATCAATAGAAATATATGAATCTAATTGAAAAACTCTCATTTTTCTCATCTTTTTTAGAGACAACCTACTTGATGTTAAATTAGCTACACATCCATTTTCAAATTCAATTCTTGCGTTAGCGATGTCAGGGCTAGAGCTTATAATTTTTGTGCCATTTGCAGATATATATTTAACCTTTGATTTTACAATAGACAAAACAATATCAATATCGTGTATCATCAAGTCTAAAACTACTGAGACATCAGTTCCTCTTGCTGGGTAGTTAGACAATCTATGTGATTCAATAAACATAGGGTTTAAAATGTTCTCAACTTCCATAAAAGCTCCATTAAACCTTTCTACGTGGCCAACTTGACCAATTAAGTTGTTTTTATTTTTAAGTTCAATCAGTTTATTAGCTTGTTCCAAATTAGTTGTTATAGGTTTTTCAATAAAAACATGTTTATTTTGACTGAGAAAGAATTTGGCTGTTTCAAAATGATGGAGAGTAGGAGTACATATAATGACAGCGTCAATATCATTACATAAATCATCATATGATGTATAAGAAATTACATTATACTTTTCAGAAATTAAAGTTGCCGTTTCTCGATTATTATCATAAAATCCTGCTAAAGTAAATAACTTAGAATTTGAGATTAATTTTAGGTGTATCTCACCTAAATGTCCTACACCCATAATTCCGACTTTAATCATAATCTCAAATTTACATATATTTAATTGTGTTAAAAAAATAATATTTTGATTGACTCTCCAAAGCATAAAGGAAAAAGAAAAAAATTAGTCGAAGAATTAATTTCCAAAGGAATAACAAGTAAAAGAGTTTTGAATGCTATATATAATATACCAAGGCATTTTTTTATTGAGTATGACTTTCAAGATTTTGCATATGAAGATAAGGCATTTCCTATATCAGCCAGTCAAACAATTTCTCAACCATACACTGTTGCATTCCAAACTGAAAAACTGGGTATAAACGAAGGAGAAAAAATTTTGGAAATTGGAACAGGCTCAGGTTATCAAACAGCAGTTCTAATTTATTTAAAAACTGAAGTCTATTCTGTTGAAAGGATTTTCGAATTGAAAAGAAAAGCTAAAACAACTTTATCAAAATTAAAACTAAAACCAAAAAAAATAATATGGGCTGATGGATATTTAGGCTTCGAAGAAAAAGCTCCCTTTGATAAAATTTTAGTAACAGCAGCTTCTAAAGAAATTCCTCAAGAATTATTAAAGCAATTAAAAATTAACGGAAAGATGATTATACCTATTGGAGATTTAAATCAAAAAATGATTTTAATAAAAAAAACTGATGCAAATAATTTTGAAAAAACAGACTTAGGGTCATTTAAATTTGTTCCTATGCTAAAGAAAATAATTTAATTTTTTTTCATTACTCTACTAATTTTGATTTTTGCCTCTCTAGATTTTATTGTTTGTCTTTTATCATAATTCTTTTTTCCTTTTGCAATACTGATTTGAATTTTAGCAAAACCACTTTGATTAATAAAAATCTTTAAAGGAACAATCGTTATTCCTGGATTATCAGATTCTTTTTTAATTTTTAATAACTCCTTTTTGTTCAACAGCAACTTTACAGTGTTGTTTTTTTTATTAACATGAATATTTTCAAAATTCACATTATATAAAAACAATTCATTAGAATCAAAGTTGCAATATGAATTGTCAATATTTACATTTTTTGATCTAATTGATTTGATCTGTAAACCTGTCAAAACTAAGCCAGCAACATATTTTTTCTGAGTGAAATATTTGAATCTTGCTTTTTTATTCTGTATGTTGATATTCTCTTGCACTAAGCAAAGTTAATAAGTATCTTTATATAAAATATTCTACCTGATGAGTAATAGCAAAAAAATTTTTGATTTAATAAAAAAAGAAGAACAGAGACAACTTTCTGGAATTGAATTAATTGCATCTGAAAATTTTACCAGTCCAGATGTTATGCTTGCATGTGGATCAGTTTTAACTAATAAATATGCTGAAGGTTATCCCGGTAAAAGATATTATGGTGGATGTGAAGTTGTAGATGAAATTGAAACATTGGCTATTGAAAGAGCAAAATCTTTATTTGGAGCTGAGTATGCTAATGTTCAGCCACATTCTGGAAGTCAGGCAAATGCTGCTGTATTCCATGCTTTTTTAAAGCCAGGTGATAAATTATTGGGATTTGATCTATCTCATGGTGGACACCTAACTCATGGATCTAGTGTAAATTTTTCAGGAATATTTTATAAGACATCCTTCTATGGAGTGGAAAAGGATACTGGTTTATTGAATTATGAAAAAATAGCAGAAATAGCTAAAAAAGAGAAACCGAATATGATTATTGCTGGTGCCTCAGCATATTCAAGAGATATGGATTTTAAAAAATTTAGAGACATTGCTGATTCTGTTGGAGCATTTTTGTTAGCTGATATTTCTCACCCTTCGGGTTTAATTGCAAAAGGAATTTTAAATGATCCTCTTCCTTATTGTCATGTTGTTACAACAACTACTCACAAAACATTACGTGGTCCGCGTGGTGGTTTAATTTTAATGGGTAAGGATTTTGAGAATCCATTTGGAAAAAAATTTAAAAATGGGAATTTAAAACCTATGTCAAATCTTTTAGATTTAGCAGTATTTCCAGGAAATCAAGGTGGTCCACTAGAACATATTATTGGAGCTAAAGCAATTGCATTTGGAGAAGCAATTGAAGATTCTTTTATGGATTATATTGTTAGTGTAAGAAATAATGCTAAAGCAATGGCTAATGAGCTAATTAGCAGAAATTATAACATAATTTCAAGAGGCACAGATAATCATATGATGTTAATAGATCTAAGAAATAAAAATATAACTGGAAAAGATGCTGAAAAATCTCTAGTTAATGCAGATATAACTGCTAACAAAAATATGGTGCCATTTGATGATAAGTCACCATTTATTACTTCTGGAATAAGATTTGGAACTGCAGCTATAACTACAAGGGGTCTAAAAGAAAATGACATGAGAATAATTGTTGATTTTATTGATCAAACGATTACTAACCATGAAAATGAAAATTTGATTACTAAAATTAAAAGTGAGGTAAACGAATTCATGTCTAATTTGCCTTTATTTAGACCTTAAAAATTCTAATTTCAAATATTTTATTCCACTTCTTTCCAGTTACAAAGAAGGTTTTTCTTTTCTTGTTATAAGCAATACCATTCAAAACATCCAATTCCGGGTGATCCCTGACCTTATCTCTTAATCCTTTAAAGTTGATTATTCCTGTAACTTCTCCTGTATCTTTATTAATTATAACGCACACATCGTTATTGAATTGATAAGTATTAGCATAAATTTGATTATCAACAATCTCTAACTCATTAATGTTTTTTATTTTTTTATTATTTGTTACTATTTCCAAGTGGTTAATTTCCTCATAGTTTTCTGAATCTAATAGCCATATTTTCTCTGTACCATCTGATTTAAAAATGTTTGTTCCATCGTTAGCAAGTCCCCATCCCTCAGTACTTTTTCCATAATTAAATGATCCTACCATTTCAAAAGTATCTAAATCATAAATAAATCCAACCTTACTTTTCCAGGTTAATTGAATTATTTTATTATTTATAATTGTTAATCCTTCACCAAAATATTGTTTATCTAAAAACCTGGTTTCAATTACTTTATTTTTAAATAAATCAATTTTCTTTAAAGATGAATATCCATTCAAACCTGTACTTTCATAAAGATATTCTCCATGAAATTCTAACCCTTGCGTATAAGAAGATATATCGTGGTTAAATTCATTTAATATTTCATATGTGTAAACCTTAGGTGATATATTGGAAAAAACATCTATTTCTTTTGATAAAGTGATTTGATCACTATTATTTGATATAATCGCTTCAATTGTGTTAGATCCTAATCTTGAATTTAATAATCTACTATTAGAATTTATTTTTTTTCCGTTTAAGTAGTAGATAACTTTAAAATCAGTATTTACTAAACCTTCAATTGCAAGATTTACAGAGGAGTTTTTGTTTAAAAATTCATCACTAGAGTCTATAATAATTTTATAATCTGGAGATTTTTTTATTCCACATGAGCAAATAAAAACTACTAAAAATATTAAATACCTCATTTATGCATTAGTAAAATTAAATAATAATAAACATTTATTAAAACATAGTATATTTGTTATGGGCAGGGCTTATGCAACCAGCTCCCATTGAATCCCCCAGGGTGGGAACACAGCAAGGGTATATGGTCGTAGCGGTGTGATATAAGTTACTTGCCCTTTTTTTTATGTCAAAAGTTGTTCTAATTACTGGTGCTTCCTCTGGAATAGGAAAGACAATAGGTGAATATTTAAAAAATAAAAATTATATAGTTTATGGCACTTCAAGAAATCCATCTAACTACAAAAACAGTATTATAAATCTAATTAAGTCAAATATTAATATTAGAGATGATATTAATGAATGCTTAAATTATGTTTATCAAAAAGAAGGTAAAATTGATGTATTAATTAATAATGCAGGTATTGGTTTTACAGGTCCAATTGAAGAATCTAATATAACAGATGTTGAAAGTTTATTTAAAACAAATTTCTTTGGACCATTAGAGATAACAAAACAAGTTTTACCATTAATGAGAAAAAATGGTGGAGGATTGGTTATAAATATAACATCAATAGCTGCATACATTGGGCTTCCTTTCAGAGGAATTTACTGTGCATCAAAAAGTGCATTAGAAATTGTTACGGAATCTCTTAGGATGGAAGTAAAAGATTTTAACATAAATATTGTAAATATTGCACCTGGTGATTTCAAAACAGATATTGTAAAAAGAAGAATAGATTCATTCAATGATAAAAAATCTTTGTATTTCAACAAATACTATAGATTATGGAAAAAAATGAATGATCACGTTGAAAAAGGAGGAAGTGATCCAAAGATGATTGCGATATTGGTACATAAAATTATTAATAAGAAAAAACCAAAAATACATTATGTAATTGGTACAAGATTTCAAAAGTTTTCTATAATTTTAAAAAGATTATTACCTGATCTACTTTTTGAAAAAATATTAATTAAATACAATAAACTATAAATGAAATTTTTTGTCGACACTGCAAATCTTGAGGAAATAAAAGAAGCACAATCTCTTGGAATTCTTGATGGCGTTACAACCAACCCATCATTAATGGCTAAAGAAGGTATCACTGGTAAAGAAAATATTATCAATCATTATAAAAAAATATGTGAAATAGTTACTGGCGATGTTTCTGCAGAAGTTATTTCAACAGATTATGATGGTATTGTTAAAGAAGGTGAAGAGTTAGCTGCTTTACACAACCAAATCGTTGTTAAAGTCCCAATGATCGCTGAAGGAATTAAAGCAATAAAATATTTTTCAGAAAATTCAATCAAAACAAATTGCACCCTTATTTTTTCTTCTGGTCAGGCACTGTTAGCAGCTAAAGCAGGTGCTACTTACATTTCACCTTTTATTGGAAGAATTGATGATATTAGTTCTAACGGAATTGAACTTATTTCTGATATTAGAATGATTTTCGACAATTATAGTTTTCAAACAGAGATATTGGCAGCATCAATCAGAGGACCAATGCATATAATCGATTGTGCTAAAATTGGTGCAGATGTAGTTACAACCCCTTTAAAGTCAATTAAAAGCTTGTTAAACCACCCTCTTACAGATATTGGCTTACAAAAATTTCTTGATGATTATAAAAAAGGAAACAAGTAAATTATTCTTTTAATTCGTAGTATAGATTATTTATTTCCTCATTAACTTTTTTATCTTTTGAGATTTCAAAAAAAGTTTTTAAGAAAGTTTTATTTTTTATATCATCCTGTCTTTGTAATATAAACCCAAAGGCATGAAACCTAAGAATTCTTGACTTGACTAGCTTTGATTTTATAATTTTATCAGTGTATAAAAGTCTCTGTATATTAAAATCTAGACTGTTTTCATTAGTTTCAGAAAATTCAAACACAAATAATAAAGATTCTGTTTTTTTAAAAAATTCACTTAGCAAAGACATATCATTGATGAGAAATGATCTCAAAAGTGGATTTCTAAGTTCAATATCATATAATTTAAATAGAAAAAGCATCTCAAACAACCTGTATGAGTTTGGATCTATTTATTATAAATCAGGAAAGAGTTATGAAGAGAAAAAAGTTTTGGGAGTTGCTTTAAATGGTGACGTGATTTCAAAAAACTGGTCAAATAATAATGTTAAATCTAATTTATTCATTCTTAAAAATATCATTGTTAATCTGATGAACAGGTTTAATATATCCCATTCTGAAGAAATCTCAAACAATGGTAATTTACACATTAAAGTTGTTGATAAAGTTATTGCAACTATAGAACAAATAAACATGAACGACCTTAAACAATTTGGAATTAAATCTGATGTTTATTATTCAAATGTTGATTTAGATTTATTCTATTCCTTAATAAATGATGATTTTTTTAATGTTAAACCAATATCTAAATTTCCATTCGTTGTAAGAGATTTTTCATTTTTAATTGATAATGATATTTTGTACAAGGATATAAAAAGTACTGTTATGTCTGTTTCACCAAAACTTATTAACGGAATTAGCCTAACAGATTCTTACAAGTCAGATAATACAAAAAATAAGATATCGTATTCTTTTTCAGTATCATTAAGTTCAAAAGAAAAAACCTTGAGTGATAAAGAGATAAAAAGTATTTCAGAAAAGATTATAAAATTAGTAAGCAAAAAACACGACGCAGTAATAAGGGATCAGTAGATTAGATTTCTTTGTTCTTTAACTTTTTCATCATTTAGGTAGTCTTCAAACTTCATAAGTTTATCAATGTATCCTTTAGGACCTATTTCAAAAACTCTATTCCCTACTGAATTAGCAAACTCATAATCTTGTGTAGTTAGAATTAAATTTCCTTTAAATCTTATTAGAGAATTATTTAAAGCTGTAATTGTCTCTAGATCTAAATGGTTAGTTGGGTCATCAAATAATAAGAAGTTAGATCTTTCCATCATGGTTTTTGAAAGCATACATCTAACCTTTTCACCACCTGATAAAACTTTACAAGATTTTAATGCCTCATCACCACTAAATATCATTTTGCCAAGAAAACCTCTAATAAAATCTTCTTTCCTTTCCTCATCATTATTAGCCCATTGTCTGAGCCAATCTATTAAGTTTAAATCTTTATTAAAATAAGAGTCATGATCATTAGGTATGAATGACTTAGATATCGTACTTCCCCATTTAATCGCTTCACTTTGATTAGAGTTATTTAAAATTATATCATAAAAGCTACTTGTTATTTTAGAATCCTTTGAAAATAAAATTAATTTATCTCCCTTATTTAGAATTAAATTTAAATCATTAATAGCAGATGAAAAATTTAGATTTTCTATGGTTAATATTTGATCTCCTGACTCTCTTTCCTGTTCAAAAATTATTCCCGGATATCTTCTTGAAGATGGTTTTATTTCTTCAATATTTAACTTTTCTATCATTTTCTTTCTAGAGGTTGCTTGTTTTGATTTTGCAACATTTGCACTAAATCTGGAAATGAATTCCTCAAGTTCCTTCTTTTTATCCTCAGCCTTTTTGTTTTGTTGAGCTCTTTGTTTTAGTGCTAATTGACTAGACTGATACCAAAATGAGTAATTACCTGTATAATGACTAATTTTTCCATAATCAATATCGGATATATGTGTACATACAGAATCTAAAAAATACCTGTCGTGGGATACAACAATAACTGTATTTTCATAATTAATTAGAAAATTTTGCAACCATTTAATAGTTTCAAAATCAAGATTATTAGTTGGCTCATCCATAATTAATATATCAGGATTACCAAATAGTGCTTGAGTCAATAAAACTCTAACTTTGGTTTTTGGTTCTAAATCAGACATTTTAGTATAATGCAAATTTTCATTAACACCAAGTTGTGAAAGTAAAGAAGCAGCATCACTTTCTGCATTCCATCCATCCATCTCTTCATATCTGTTTTGCAATTCACCAACTCTTACCCCATCCTCATCATTAAAATCTGTTTTTGAATACAAATCATCCATTTCTTTCTTGATATCATAAAGGACCTTATTTCCCATAATAGTAGTTTTTAAGGTTTCAAACTCATCAAACTCATTTTGATTTTGTTCTAGAACAGAAAGTCTTTTATTTGCATCAATAATTACATTTCCTGAGTTTGGGTTTAATTTTCCAGAGAGAATTTTTAAAAAAGTAGATTTTCCAGATCCATTAGCACCAATAATTCCATAACAATTTCCTTTTTTAAAAGTTACATTTACCTCATCGAATAAGATTCTTTTACCAAATTGGACTGATAAATTAGTTGTACTAATCATAATTTTCGCCAAAAATAATAATTTGATTGGATGCGATTTATATT
>CACGNO010000002.1 GCA_902574335.1 uncultured Bacteroidota bacterium | reverse complement strand
ACAGACGACAACTTTGAAGAATTAGTATTAAAGTCAGACAAGCCAGTCCTAGTTGATTTTTGGGCAGAATGGTGTGGTCCCTGTAGAATGTTAGGACCGATTGTTGAAGAATTAAGTAATGAATTTGAGGATAAGGCTGTAATTGGTAAAGTTGATGTTGATTCACAACAAAAATTTGCTGCAGAATTTGGAGTAAGAAATATTCCAACTGTCTTAGTTTTTAATAAAGGTGAATTAGTTAATCGTCAAGTTGGTGTTGCACAGAAAAGCGTTTATGCAGATTTTCTAAATCCTTTAATTTAAATAATTGGTCTGGTAGTTCAGCTGGTTAGAATACCTGCCTGTCACGCAGGGGGTCGCGGGTTCGAGTCCCGTCCAGACCGCAACCACTTCGAAATTTATAACTCCTTGATTTTCAAGGAGTTATTTTTTTTGGTGGTTCGAGTCACTCCCTATTTTTAATAATGTCATGTAATTATATATAAATCAGTAGGTTATACGGATTTTAGATAAGAGAAGAAATTAAAGTGTGTTATAAGATTTTAAGATTTTCAAATAATTCCTTTGATGAGTGAAATTTGTTTTTCCAATTGAATTCCAAGTTGTTGAATGAATCTAAATCTCCAAGTTTTTTCACTACCATTATTATAAAATCTCATTACACTTTCGTTATTCTTCATCCAACTTACCGATTTACTTCCTTTTGATACTAAGTCGTTAATATTTGAAATTTCATTAATATTATTTTTATCCCATATTGTTTCAATTATGTTACAAATAATTAAAATATTTTCAAGACACATTGAAATGTAAAGAGATTTATTATTTCTATCTATATCATTTCTAAATTTATTTATTTCATCTTGTTGATGTAAATTATTAAAAACATTAATATCCTCTTCAATTACATATTTTATATTATAGGATAGATTATTATAACATATATAATTTATTATCATATCCTTATTAGTCTTGAGTCCTTTATTCTTTAGAGATGTTTTTACTTCATCTAGACCAAAATCTTCTCCCCCTACGAAATATGTTGAACTTTGACCTAACAAGTTAGTTAACTCACTAATATTTTTACATTTTATAACATTGTTAAGATCCTTTATATAACCTTCTAAGGATGATAAATTGTTTTCAATTAAGTCCATAAGATGTCTTTTTAGTTTAATTTTTTTTCTTGACCCTAATTTACAAAATTATAACACAGGTAAAATCATATAACACAGAGTAACATAAAAACGAACAATTTTATAACACACCGTGTTATAAGAGGTGAGGTTAAAACATTAGTCTCTAGGTAGTTAAAGGATTGGTTCGAGTCCCGTCCAGACCGCAACCACTTCGGAATTTATAACTCCTTGATTTTCAAGGAGTTATTTTTTTTGGTGGTTCGAGTCACTCCCTATTTTTAATAATATCATATAATTATATAATAATCAGTAGGTTATACTGATTTTTTAAAAGAAAAGAAATTAAAGTGTGTTATAAATTAATCTTTCCAATCGTCTCCAATGTAGTCTACTTCAAAATTAAGTTCGTCTTCACCAGTATCCTCATATTTACCATTAGAATTTAAAAAGTTAATGAGTTCATGATCATTCATTGATTCTAATTTTTCTTTAAGGTCTGGTTGGTCTTCAAGTTCCCACTCACAATCAGTAATAACAGTTTTTTTACCATATATTTTCATAAATTCAATATTTATTAAACCTAATTTATAAAATTATAATACAGATGATTACTTAAGTCTTCTTTACACATAGTTATTTGAAAGTTTTTGTTTTAAACCATTTCATCTGTTATTTCGTTTATATCATCATAAACTCTATCATCATCATCTGTTTCGTATTCAATGTATGGATTTTCATCATCTAGATTTAAATTTATACACTTAATATAATCCCTTTCAGAAAGGGTCTTCAGAACTTGTTTTTGATCACTAAGTCCACACATAGTTAACTCCTCAATTTTTTTTCCGTCTATTTTGTACATAACTCAATTTTATAACCCTAATTTACAAAATTATAACACAGGTAAAATCGTATGGATTTTAATTAAATTCTTAATTAGGTTATATAAATATGGACATTAATCCAAATACAATCCCTGACCATATTAAAGCACCTATTAAGGCTTGAATTAAGGCTAATTTTTTATGACGACCCTCCATGAATGCAATTTCCTCTTTTTCACTTACCGGTCCTAAATTCCACTGATTTTCACCTGTCCATTGATTTTTTCTTTCGATTCTTCCTACAGCCCCCTTATAATTGGTCACCAAAAGAAATAAAAATAAAACTCCCGTAATAATTATTTTAATGTTCATTATAAGTTATTTTAATTGTTATGCCCATAGTCTTCTGACAACCATTTTTCAATCCATTCTTTAGCATTATAGTTGCTCTTTTTTATAAAGTAAAATTCTTGATATTTACAATCATCCATATATACACTTTCATTTTCACAAAGCTCATTAAATTCATCTAATTCACTCTTAGTCATAAATGATTTTTTATCGTATTCTCCACCTTTTAGAACTGGTGGTTCCTCCTCAGCGTAAAGCGCTTCAAAAGAAACGTATCCAACTTCCTCTCCATCTTCATTCTCGCCTGACCACGAATCTTTAACTATCATTATAAAGGGGTCATTTTCACATATCTTCATTTCATTGATGCGATCAATAATCTCAAAAGATCCTGTTTGCAAGTATGCTGTAATTTTTTCTGAACCCTCATCTTTTTCAAATTCAATCCATTCGTCATAGTAGCTACCCTCAGAGGCTAATTCATTTTTTATTTCACTAATTTCATCTTCCGTATATAACCCTATAAAATCTAAAAACGTAATATCCTCCAATCCAAGTTCAGAAACACTTATTTTTTCTTCATTTTCTTTTGACGGATTTAAGAATCTTGTGATAAATTCTTCCTCTCCAATCATTTCAATATTTAACTCAATTGCCTTTTCTTTTTTAGATGGTCCCATCTTATCGCCAGCTAGTATAAGAGATGTGTTTTTTGAGATTGAAGATGAAGCCTTACCGCCACCATCTGCAATTATAGTTTTTAATTCCTTTCTTGAATATTTTTCAAAAACCCCAGAAATAACAATTAATTTTCCGTTAAGACTTTCTTTACTCATAATTTAATTTTTTATTCAATTTAATAAAAAAAATTAGAGAATCTAATAATGCTTCAGAAGCGAATAACTATATAAAGACTTTCATTAATATTTTATTAAATACTTGATGGTTTACCTCAATTTTCTTAATTTTTAGATTAATATTAATTCACTAACTATGGCAATAGAATTTATAGAGTTTGGTAAAAAAGGAAACAGTAAAGAAATAAAACAAATCTTATCTCACATTTTTCAAAGAAATAATGACCTAAGTAAAGACAATAAAAGAGGTACGGCTGTTTGTATATGGGGAACACATGGATTAGGAAAAACCCAAATAGTTAGAGATTATGCATTAGAACAAAAATGGAAGTTCTCTTATATAGCACCCGCACAGTTTGAGGAAATGGGAGACTTACATGGGATGCCTAATGTTATCGATCCTGATGAAAAAATTTCAGGTGACGAATATACTGTTTATAGTCCTCCAGATTGGGTTCCAAGAGAAGAAGGACCTGGTATATTATTGTTAGACGATATAAATAGAGCCGATGATAGAATATTAAGAGGCTGTATGCAATTGTTGCAAAACTTTGAGTTAACATCTTGGAAATTACCACCAAAGTGGCAAATTGTAGCCACCGCTAACCCTGAAGGAGGAGATTATTCAGTTACCCCAATGGATGGTGCAATGCTAACAAGAATGCTACATACAACACTTAAGTTCGATGCCAAAATATGGGCTGAGTGGGCATATTCAGCTGATGTAGATGAGAGAGGTATTTCTTTTGTTTTAACGTATCCTGAACTTGTAAATTCTGAAAGAACAACCCCTAGAAGTTTAACTCAGTTTTTTGAACAAATTGCTTCAATTGAAGATCTTAAAGGAAATTTACAACTAGTTGAAGCTCTTGCCTTAAGTTCTTTAGATGAAGTAACGGTTTCCTCGTTTATTGCTTTTGTTAATGACGAACTAACACAACTGATTGACCCTGAAGAAATTTTAGATGCAAAAGATTTTAAATCAATCTCAAAAAAAATTAAGGATATTTCAGTTGATGACTCTGGAGCAAAAAGAGTAGATCGTCTTTCAACAATGTGTTCAAGACTGTATTTGAAATTAACATCAAAAGATTATAATCCAGAAAAAAATCACAGTGAAAATTTAGTTCAATTTTTACTTCTTGATACCATCCCAAATGACCTACTCATGAGTTTGTATATGGATTTACAAAAACATGGTGGAGATGAAATCAAAGAAATGACAAGGGATAAAAAATTAGCAAGTAAACTATTATCAACCCTATAAATCAACGATTATGCTTACTAAAGAAGAAAAACAAAACGTTGCCAAAATAAAGAAACTAATTAGAACTAGAGATTTTGAAAAAATAGAAATGGGTATAGAGCTCGTTCGGTCGATTAATAACCCCAAGATATATGATGAGTTATTAGGAAATGTTGAATATACCTTTGATCAATGGTCTGGATCCTTTAAGCATGACTGGAAAGGGGCAGGTCCAGACGAACATTATTTTCAAACAGCAATACTAGGGTTGTTAAATTTCTCACCCAAAGGTTCAATAGGATTTGAAATTAGAGACTCTGTTAAAATATTAAGAATTAAAGGAGAAGTTGTTAGCGGCCATTCCTACACGCCTTCTAAAGTATACGCCAAATATTTATCAAATTTTTCAAATCTAAAGTTTTTAAAACTAGACAGATTTGAAGAAATTACAGGTTTTGAAGAGATATATTCTTTGCCTATTGAAGGACTAGAAATTGCTTGGAGTGATTTTCTCCCAAATCATGATGAAAAATGGGGGTTTAAAAAACTTAAAATTCTACTTATAGATTTTCCTAAAAAAGAAAAGGTTGATCATCTAGATTTTTTATCAAATCTAGTAACTATCGAAACCTTAAAACTACAAGCTACTTTTAGTGCAAAATCTCCTGATTTTTCTAATGAGGGATTAAAATTTTTACAAAAATTGAAATATCTACAAACCTCAGGTTTAGGATATAGCAATGTTGATGCTCTTGGTAACCTTAAAAATTTAAATTATGTCAAATTATCAGAAGATAATTTAAGTGATATTTCAGGCCTTACTTCATCAGAAAATTTAGAGTTTATTGATTTATATTACTCAAAAAAATTAGACAATATTAGCCCTTTAAGCAAATTAAAAAACATAAAATTAATTGATATTTCATCTACACAGATAAATTCATTAAAAGGACTAGAAAACTCAGTTAATATACATGGTGTAAAGGCAGTAGATACACCAATAAAAAATCTTGACGGTCTTGTTAATGCAAAAAATATTTATTGTATAAATGTTTCAGGGTGTAAAAACTTAGAGAATATTGAGGGGCTCAAAAACTCTGTGAAATTGAAAGAAATTATCTTAGACTACTGTTCTTCACTTGCAAGTCTAAATGGAATAGAAAACTGCAAGGACTTAAGAGTAATAAAACTTTCAGGAAGTGGAATTTCAAATTTAGATTCCTTAACTAATTGTAAAAAAATATTTAATAATAAAAATCATCCAAAATGGGATGAGGAAACTAATGAATGGTCTGGTAATACTGGATCTCAAGATAATCCTTTTTGGGGCATAACAGAACAGGTAGTTAAAGTTGGCTATGGAAATCTTTATCAAGCAAAATATACAGGAGAAAAATGTAGGGAATACTATCCAAACAGAGATTGGGGTGACCCAACTTTGAATGAGTTTCAAATTAAGGAATGTCCAAATCTAGAGTCCGTTGAGGGTATAAAAAATTCAGGAATTCAACTACTTGTAATCAATGGTTGCCCAAGTATTAAAAATATTGACTATCTGTCAGAATTTTCGCTTTTGCAATGTTGTGATTTTACAGATTGTGCAAATCTTGAAAGTGTTGCCAGTTTATCTGGCCTTAATTTATTAGATGTATTAATACTGAAGAAGTGCTATAAGGTTAAACCAAAACCAAGATTCTTATTAATGGATTCATTTGAAAAAGTGAATGAGTATTTGTCAAAATTTAAGAAAAAAGAATCTGAAATTAAATTAGATACATCAGATAAAGCCACATCAGAAAAACTAGAAAAATTATTACTTTCAGATGATTATAGTAATATTGAATTAGGCTTAGAATTAGCAAATTCAATATCTGACAAAGACATCTTCGATTTTTTTCTGGAGGACGTAAAATTTATAAGCAACAAAATTGTACCCAACAGTAAATTTTTAGGAAATGATAAAACAAAAAAGTTTAGAGATTATGCTTTGGAAGGATTGATTTCAATTGCCCCTGATTCTTGTACCATTGCAAAGGAAATCAAAGGAAGTTTTAAGGAAAAGACATTAAGTGGATCTAATATTACTTCTCTTCTGTCAGTTTCAGGATTTAGTAATTTAGAAAAACTAACTATTAAAGATACTGGCATATCAAATGTTTCTGATTTATCAAGATTAAAGAATTTGAAAACCTTAATATTTGATTTTAATCCAGAATTAAAAAATCTTTCTGGTATTGTTGGTCTGGTCAACCTTGAGAATTTGGGAATAAGAAATTGTAAAAATCTTATTGATTTAAGTCATGTTTCAGACTTTAGCAAGTTATCAGGCATTCAAATAAATGATTGTGGAATAACCTCAACAAATGGATTAAAAAATCTTCCGTTATTGAAGAATGTTAACCTCAATGATAATCCTATGCTGAAAAATATAGATGAAATAGGTCAAATAGTTTCATTAGAAATTGTGACAATCAGCGGATGTCCAAATATTAAAAGTTTAAATTCACTAACAAAACTTTCAAATCTATCATTTTTAAAAGCGGAGAAACATAATTTAGAAACTTTAGAAGGTATTTCTTCATTAATAAAGCCTCTCATGGAAGGTTTAAGAAAAGAATAAATTATTTTGAGTAAAGACATAAACGAAGAAATATCAAGGTGTATAATTAAGATGCTCTTAAAAGAGCCCTTTTATGCACATTTTTTAAGTGGTGTTATTCGCGAAGTTACCGATAAAGTCCCAACAGCAGCTGTTGGATTTAAATCAGGAAAAATTGCATTATATGTAAACGAAAATTTCTTTTTAAAAGAATTAAGATCCATGACTGAAAGAGTTGCTGTTATTAAGCATGAAACACTCCATATAATATTTAAGCATCTGTTTAGAATGAAAACCAAAACCTATGACAACCAGCTTTTTAATATTGCTGCTGACATAGTAGTAAATCAATTAATAGCCCCATGGAAATTACCGGATTCAGCAGTTACCTTAGAAACATTTCCTGAATTAAAATTGCCGAAAGATAAATCTGTTGAGTGGTATTATGAAAATTTAAAAAAAAATGCTTCAAAAGATTCAGAATATATGAAGAGACTCATGGAAATATCTGAACAGGGTACTCATAGTGACCACAAGATGTGGGGGGAAAATGAAAACTTCAGTATGGAAGTAGTGGAAACAGAGGTTGATAGAATGATTATTCAAGCAAAAGATCGTACACCTATAAAAGATCATGGTACAATTCCCCTTGGTATCAAATCATTGATTCAAAGTATAATTGAAAAACGTAATCCACAAATAGATTGGAAACGAGCACTTAAGCTTTTTTCATCAACAAGTAGAAGAACAAGAGTTTATCACACTATGAAAAGATTTAGTAAGAGATTTGGTACTCGTCCAGGAATAAAAATTAAAAGATTCCAAAAACTTGCTGTTGCCATTGACACTTCAGGTTCAATTAATATAGATGATTTTAATACTTTTTTCAGTGAAATACATAGTATGTGGAAATTTGGCGCTGAGGTTGATGTCCTTGAATGTGACGCTGATGTTCAAAAAAAATATTCATACAGAGGCCGTACACCAGAATTTGTTCATGGAGGAGGAGGCACCTCATTTGACCCAGTTTTTGAACATATTAGATCTAATAGATTTGAAAGATATGATGGTTGCATATATTTAACAGACGGTTATGCACCTGAACCAAAAATTAAACCACCGTGCAAGGTTTTTTGGTGTATTACAAAAGATGGAAAAGTAGGCCCACACCTTAAATTTGGGAGGGTTGTTAAAATGACTAATTAAAAATTTAAAATATGATTTATTTACATAAAAACGGAATAACTGTTGTTGCTAAAGAAGAGGCAAAACGCGGTAAAGTTTATGAGTTTAATGGTGAAGAGTATTATGTTGCCAGAGGAGTAGCTGATATAAAGAGAATAGTTAAATCAAGGGAATATCCTTTAAATAGAGTCGTTACAAGTAAATTAACCAGTCTTAATTATCTATTCCAAATACCGGGAGGCTACCAAGATGCCGTTCCAGAGGGCTTTAATGATGACATTACCAATTGGGATACAAGTAATGTTTCGTCGATGGAAGAAGTATTTAGTGGTTGGCCCACATTTAATCAAGATATCAGCAATTGGGATACAAGCAAGGTAGAATCAATGCATGGCATGTTTAAAAGCTCAAAGTATGTAGGAAATTATTACATGGGTCCAACATCTTTTAATCAGGATATTAGTAAGTGGAATGTGAGTAATGTAAAAAACATGTCAGAAATGTTTCTAGGTGCCACATCTTTTAATCAGGATCTTAATGGATGGGATGTGGGCAATGTAGAAAATATGGATTATATGTTTAGTGGCGCTACATCTTTTAATCAGGATCTTAGCAATTGGGATGTGAGTAATGTAAACACAATGTGTGGAATGTTTAGTGATGTTGTTGCAATAGGTATTATCGCGTTTGTGGGAACTTTTCAATACACTAGAGCAGGTTCCACTTCTTTTAATCAACCCATTGGAAATTGGGATGTGAGTAATGTAGAAAATATGAGCAGTATGTTTAGTGGTGCCACATCTTTTAATCAACCTATTGGAAATTGGAATGTGAGTAAAGTAGGTACTATGAACAATATGTTTAGTGGTGGAAGAAATGGGGAATGGGATAATGAATGGCAAACAAAAAAACATTCCGCTGTTCTGAGAGAAAATGCTAAGAATAATCCTACATCTTTTAATCAGGATATAAGCAATTGGGATGTGAGTAATGTAGTAAATATGGGCGGTATGTTTAGTGGTGCCACATCTTTTAATCAACCTATTGGAAATTGGAATGTGAGTAAAGTAGGTAGTATGAACTATATGTTTAGTGGTGCCACATCTTTTAATCAGGATCTTAATGAATGGAATGTGAACTCACTTTCTTGGGTTGAAGGTATGTTTTATGGGGCTACTTCATTTAATTCTCCTATTGGAAAATGGAAATTGAAATCCCAAAGCAACATGAGCACGAAAAATATGTTTAATGGTGCCACATCTTTTAATCAGGATATTAGCAATTGGGATATTAGTAATGTAGCAGATATGTCATATATGTTTAGTGGTGCCACATCTTTTAATCAGGACATAAGTAGTTGGGATGTAAGTAATGTTACTCAAATGAAGGGGTTATTTCAAGACGCAACTTCATTTAATCAAGATTTAATAAACTGGAAATTAAATGAAAAATTACCAAAATCTCGTACCATGTTTCAAGGTGCTACGGCATTTAACATCAAAGAATATAGCCCATTTTTAAATCTTAAAACAAAAAACCAAAAGAGTAAATGTTGCAACACAAGCCGCAAATTCCCTTGGAATTGAGTTAACAGCAGATGATAAAAAAACTATTTCTAAGATTAAAAAATTATTAACAGCCAGAGATCTAGAGCAAATTGATTTAGGAGTAGAGTTGTTAAGGTCACTACAAAAAACAGAGGTTTATGAAACTCTTTTATTTGGATGTAAAATTATTGGTGATGAAAAATTAGAAAGACCTAAAATGTTTACTGGATCTGGTCCAGCTCAACCATTTTTGGATTATGCTTTAATAAATTTAATAGCAGATGCACCAAATGATGCTAAAGTCGATATTTCTATTGACAAAAAATATATAACGTCTTTAGATATAAATATATTTGATTTTGGAAGTTTTGATTACAACACTAGAATTGAAAACTTTGTTTCTTTAAAGAAGTTTTTTAATCTAGAATCATTAGTGATTAATTTTGACAAATTCAACATCAAAACCGCTCATTATAATAACCCTAGTGATGTCAATAAGGATATGGGAGTTGATCTTGAAGAAGTTTTTCTAAATAATACTATCACTAATTTAATAGTCACAAAAGTCAAGGGTAGTTTAAATTGGTTAAAAAATCTTCCAAAGCTCCAAAAACTTGATATTCAATTCGCCAGTGGATATAATCTGGATGATCTTGAAAAATTCAATTTTTTGAAAAACCTTGAAGAACTGAAATTTTATTCACAAGGATTTAAAAACTTGGATTTTTTAGCTGAATGTAAAAAAATAAAGAGTCTAAATCTTTCTGTTTCATCTTCAAGCTACAGTCAATCCAATGAACAACTGGAGAACATAAATTTTTTAGCAAGCCTTAACGAATTAGAACATTTAGTTTTAGGGGGAGCTTTAATTGGGGATGAAAATTTAGATATGACGGGATTATTTGCGTGTAAAAATCTAAAAGACTTATCAATGCCTGTAAATGATTCTGCTAACTTATCAGATTTAAAAAATTGTAGTTCATTAGAATCATTAGATCTTAGTTCAGACGGGAACTGGAATACAAGTTTTGATATCTCAGCAAGAATTTCTCAATTACAAGCTAATAAGCGTATTGACAATGAATTTTCAACTGAAAAAAATGGTTTAAAGGAGTTAAAGAATTTAAAACATTTGACTCTAGATAAATTTAATTTTTTTGGTATTGGAAATGGAAATTTAATGACAGATTCAAAGCAAGCTGAAAGTAATTTAGAAAATAGGGTTAATGAAGAAGATACTCAACTTGTGGATTCTGTGATTAGATATAAAGCAGTTCCATTTACAGGTACAATTTTAAATTATCACATCGGTTCTTATGCTAACCGGGGAAGCTGGAGAGATAGCCGCCAAGACGAATCAAAAGGTGTTTTTAATGAGTGTCAAGTCGTAGAAGGATTTAGGGAAGGTCTTTACAAAGAATACTACACAACAGGTGATTTGAAACTAGAAGCTTTATATAAAAAGAATAAACTTTCTAAAGTAACGGCGTTTTATAATTCTAAAGGAGAAAATATTTTAGGAAATAAAAGCGCAATTCTTGGTTTTGACCTAGAAAGTTTAGACATCCATAGAATTGGTGGTGATTCTGGTGGTTTTCTAAAAAATGATAAACCATACAATGGGTTTTGTTATTTAGAATTAGAGAGATCATATTCAATGTATTCACCAGATTTCCTTGGCAAATCTCTATTTGAAAATTTTAAACGGATTATTAAAAATAAATCATTTAGGTCTCAGTACTCTGATTCCGAAATGGATTTATTAAAGGATGTTAATAAAAATTCTCTTGTTTTAACAATTAAAGAAGGTCTTATTTCGAACACTATGTTTATCGCTGGTAAAGAACAGTTCGCTAAAATAACAGTTAATGATGATTACAATTTTGAAACAATACCCTCTGAATATAAAGAAGTATTTACTGCTGATAATTTGGCATTTGAAAAAAGACATAGGCTTGCTATATATCTTAACTCACTTTACACCTTGAATTACTCTGGTGATTCTTTAACGGATGAAAGTGATAAAGATTTTGCTTCTTTATTGACGATAATCGATGGTAAATCAATATCCCAATCAAATAAGAAACAAGATAGACCTAAACTTTCAAGTGATGATAGAAAAGCGTTTTCTGAAATTAAAAAACAAATAACAAGTAGAGATTATGATCAAATTGATCAAGCAATCTCTAAGCTTGTTTCTTTAAACATTACGGAATTATTTGAAACACTATTAGAGGGTTGTAAAATAAGTGAAGAAGGACTTACCAGAAATAAATTCTTCGAAGGCTCAAGCCCAGCGCAGCCAAGCCTGGATTATGGATTATTTTCTCTAATTGCTCATGCTCCAGAAGATGCAGATATTCACGAGTCAATAAAAAAAGAGAACATCAATAAATTAAACATTAATACTTTTTCTTTAGACCCTCCTTATTCAGGTGGAAAATTTGGAGAAGGGTTATTTGATAGATTTATCCCAGTTGATAAACTAACTTCATTAGATCATTTACATATTGATTTTAAAATTTTTGAAGAAACAAACAAAGGGCCAAAAAAGACAGATAGGTCAGATTGGTTTAAAAGCTCTAATATTACCAAATTAGATATATCAGTTTCAGGTAGTTTAAAGTTTTTTAAAAACTTAACTAAATTAAAATATCTAAATCTTTCATTTGGTTATTATTCAGACTCAATTACTGATCTTAAATCACTAGAATATTTAGAAAATTTGGAGGAGATAAAAATTACCACAGGAAATTTTAAAAAACTTGAATCATTGGATTTTATCAAAAACAACAAAAAGTTAAAAAAGCTAACAATCAACTTAAGAAACAGTTGGGGAGATGATTCAACTATGGACAATTTAGATGTTCTAAAAAACTTTAATCAATTAGAGGAATTATATATAATTGATGTTTCCACTACAAATTTGAACGCCCTATCATCATGTAAAAATTTAAAGAAACTTGACATAAATTACAATATATATGGACGCAACTCTGCTCCATTCGAATTTAGTCTATTAAAAAATTGTAATTCTTTAGAATCATTTTCAGTTCAAGGAGTAATGGGTTATAGTGTTGAGGCTAAAATCAACGATTTTAATTCATTAAGTGGATTGAAAAACTTAAAAAAACTATCTATAGATAAAATTGTACTCCATAATCCAAAATCTATTTTTATAAATTAATATTTAATATATTTATTTAAATGGGCAGAAAAATCAAATTCAATCTTGAGGGTCAAGTTCTGGAGTCAGAAATAACAAAAGTAGACAGAAAAAAGCTGTATGGCTCCTCAAAAAAAATTGTTAAAGATAACCAGGGAAATGAATGTGTAGTGTCTGATTTGTATCAAGGATCAAGAATTTTACCAAGGGGCTCTATATCTCAAGTCCTAGTTGATAAGAATGGAAGTTTTGTTAAAAGATCTGACTTGGTTGGTTTTAATGAGCATGATGAAAAAGTAGAAAAAGTAAGCTCAATTTTTGCTTTAGAAAATAAATGTAGAAAAATAGACTTAGATGAGTTTTTATCTGTGAATGTTAAATCAATATATCAACTTGATATAGCGGATAATCAATTAGATAAATGGAAAAACTTATTTAAGAATGATGAAGTTTATTTCCTAGTATTTAACTACAGAGAAGATTATGAAGGAGATGATGCTTATATTATTTCAAATGATTCAGGGTTTTTTATGACAGTTGGTAAAAAGAATGAATTTGTTTACCTAGAACAAGAGAATATAAATCTAGAGGAGGAAGAAGAAGAAATTGATGATGAATTAGACTTCTCAATGCTTTAATTATGTTAAGATATATAAGAATACAAGACAATAATAAAAGAGATGCAGACATAAATTTTAAGTCTGTTAAAACAGGTAATTTAATTTATTTAGCACTTGAAAATGGTGAAAAACCAACAAACAGAAAAGTACTTAAATCAACTGCTGAAAACAGTATAAATCATATTCTAAATAAGCCTGAACCAACTGATGATGACTATGCTAATTTCTCCGAAAAATTATTGAAAGATGACTCTGAAATAGATTTTGAGCTTTTTGGAAAGTTTATAGGAAAAACAGATAAAATTTACACGGATAAAAATCTTAAGCCAGTTTATAATGTAATTGTTAGTGAACAAATATTAGATCCAAAAGGAGAATTAGTTGAAGAAAAAAAACAAAAACATATTAACTCAAATATTACTGGGGAAGATATTGTAAAATGGACAGGTAAATATATTCCTAAGAAAAAACTATACAACAAAATTGTCTTAAGTTCAAAATATCAACTTAAACATGTTAATGGATTAACATTCGATTTTTTATATACAATTGCAAAAGATTTACATGATAAGGAATCTTTCATGATGTTAGGTGGCGGTAAAGGTAATGAGCCATTAGTTATGAATGATAATGGTAGACCGTATAGGGCTTTTCTAGAGGGAAAAATTAGTGGTAATTCATATTGTCTAATTATGCATTTATCAAATCAAGAATATAAAACTGTAGTATGAGCGATCAATTATCAGAAAGATTATTGAATTATAAAAATACTGTTGCTAGTAAGTATCTACCAGTAAGAAGTGATCAAATATCATCAAGGGTCTTCGATTTGGACAATTATTATGTATCTACAAAAATTGATGGACACCTTTGTTTTATTTTGAAGGATAAAAATAATATTACCATTGTTAATCACAACAGTACAGCTTTTGAAAGAGAGGAATTATCAAAGGAAATATCAAATATTTTAAAAAATGAGGATGGCATATTTGTTGGCGAGATATATTTCCACTGTGACGAGAAGAGAACAAGGTCTTATGATTTAAAAAAAGAAATCAGTAATTCAAAGAGTGATATAAGAATATCTGTTTTTGATTTGTTAGAACACAACAACAAGACTTTTTCAGAAAATGAATGGAGTATTAAAAAAGACTTACTTAAATCCCTTTTTCCTAATAGTGGTAAAGTTTACTTTCTGGATGAGATTGAATTAAATAGCAAAAAAGATATTGAAGCTGAATTTAATAGCAGAGTTGTTGATTCGAAGGAAGAGGGACTTATTGTTAGAGGAGAGAACGGGCCAGTTTTTAAAATAAAAGAATATTTAAGTTTTGATATGGCAATTCTTGGCTTCATTACAGGATATCAAAACGATTCTACACTAATGAAAGAAATTTTAGTAGGTGTAATGAGCTCTGAAAATACATTTCTTATTATTGGTGTTATTGCTAATGGTTTTTCTATTTCCGATAGAGAAAAACTTGCTGTAGACTTTGAAAAAATTAAAGTAAACTCTGATATTTTACAAATGTCAAGCTCTAAAATACCTTTTACAATGATAGAGCCAAAACATGTTGTGGAAGTAGAATCGACTGACATCATTAATTCTACTACAAACGGCATTATAAAAAAACATATTTTAAAATTTGATAAGACATATATAGTTGAAGATTATTGTCCATCAGTTAGTTTGACAACGCCGGTTTTTACAAGGTTTAGATCAGATAAAAAAATTAACATCAGTGATATTGGTCTAAATCAAATTGAAAGAATTATTGCTTTTGGAGAAGAAAAAGAATCTGTAGATAAAAAATCCCCATCAAAAATCTTAAGAAAGGAACTTTATGTTAAAGAAATGAAAGGCTTAAAAATGGTTAAAAAATTCTTTATCTGGGAAACAAATTCAGCTAGTACAGAATATCCTAAATATGTTTATTATGGAATTGACTATTCACCAAGCAGAGCAACCAAATTGAATAGAGACATTAAAGTCACAAATGATAAAGCCCAAGCTCTAAAAATCTTTGATGCTGAAATTGAATCCAATATTAAAAAAGGATGGAGTAAAGTATAATTTATTCAGACTTATGGGATTAATAAATCATATTAAAAATATTTTTGATGATGAGAAGCACTTGGAGGAAAATGAAATATTTCGTTTACTAATCTTTATCCCCGCTTCTATAATTAGCTCAATAATTAGTATTCCTCTAACCATACTAGGAATTATTTTTATTCCATTTGGAAAAACTATTCAAAAGTTTATTACAAGAATTCTCCTTTTTGTACAACATGGTATATCCATGGGACACTTATATTATCTTGAGGAATACATCTTTGATTCATTAGAGTATACAGATTTTCTGGTAGGGGGTGCCTTAGCAATTATTGCATTTTACACAACTATTAAGAGATTAGTTGACGAAACAATGGTTAAAACATTTGGAGAATAAATAACCCCCTCTTCTTAACATTTTTTGATTAATAATCAGAACCCTCAACTGCTTTCAAATAAAAGGATTCCATTCTTTCAAAAGCTCACGTATATCAGTAGCAGTATCCGTTTTTAAATGTAGTTTTTCAGCAAGTAATTCTTCTGCTAATCCTGACAATTCTTTCTTATTTTTTAAGTCTTTAAAGTTTGTTTTTATAGATTGAGAGATTATTTTATTTTTGTTTTCATTCTCAAAACCAGGTATACTTGCTTGGCTCTCTTCAGCATCGGACACAAAGGTATCTACATAAGATAAAGTTTCATCATATTCAGAAACTCCATAAGCAAAAATTTGCCACTTATTATCATATGATCCTCTCGGGCCTAAACTTAATAACCAGTCATAAAGAATATTAATTGCATTAAACTTATGGCTTGTGATTACATTTTTTTTACTCCTAATAGAAAATGTACATTCATCAGCGCCCGAACCAATTGTTCCTTTTTCAACCTCAATATTTTTGTTCAATTCCAGTAATTCAATTTTATATGTAGGGTAATCTTCATATTCGTAATCATCTATATCTTCATTATAACTGCTTATTTCTCTTTGCTCAACAAAAGAAATTTGCACTCTATTTAAAAGCTCAATTCGTGCTTCTTCAAATCTTTTAATAGAGTATATTGGTTTTGCAAAGTTCTCAGGAAATAAATCCTTATTTTTTTCATCAAAGTATTTTGAATCTACTTTTAATTTTTGCATGTGAAATTCAAAATCTTTTTGCGGATCCCAATTGCCATCTTCGTCAATAACTTTACCTAAATCCTCTTTTGACCAAGTTTCAAACCTGTCGTGTTTAAAATAAACATTTGGAAAAAAATATTCCCAATCTACCATCATAGCCATAATTTTATTTTTTATTTAAAGTGAATTAATTATATAATTTCTAATAAATATATGGATTAATGTAATCATAATTTATTTGAACACTTGGTATGAGCTCTGTCTCTTCAATAGTCTCTAAACTATCCCAAAGTGGTACACCATTCATTCGATTAGCTGAGGAGTAAGACGGTGAAATTGAATACATGATTGTTCCTTTTTTAAAAGTCCTAGGCGTAAAGTGATGATTTGATTTATTTACCTCTTTTATTAATATAAATTTTTTAGGAAAATTTTTAAAAACAATAATAGAGTTTTCCTTAACCTCAACATACATATTAAAAAAGGACCTCAAAACAAATAAAATACTATTTTTATCAATCTCATCAACAACAAATTTAAATGACAAATCTTTATCATTTATTTTTTTAAAATACTTATTTGAAAATGCACCAAATTCATTAATAGAAACCTCCATTTTAAGTCTTCTTGACTTAATTTTTCTTTTTATTCCATTCTTTACACAATGAAAAAAATTCTCAAATGACATAGTTTTTAGTTGAGTTTATATTCTAATTTCTAATAATTATTTTAAATTTAGTAATACAACGCTAAGATTTTGAAATATTATTTAAGTTTTTTTTTATTGCTTTTCTCGTTGAATCTATTTTCCAATGACAAAATAGTTTCTGTTCAAGATTCAGTGCAAATAGAAAAGTATAAAAACCATATAAACACATTACAATATATTTCTAGACAAAATTATAATACTGAGTTTTTTTTGGACTTAGCATTAAAATATGTGGATTCGATATTACTGATTCAAGATGATAATAATTATGCGAGTGAAATTGAAGAAACTATATTATTAACAAAAAATACAATTGATAATAACGTAATCAGTAAAATAGAATTTTTTGAGTTTTATTCAGGTGTACCCTCATATTATGGATTTGTTGATGATGCTATTGAGTATGCATATGATGATGCATTAACAGAACTATTAAATCTTAAATATCGTGTTCTTGGAAATATTCCTCTTTCAGAGGCAGGAATTACGTCCATTTTAATAAGAGAAGATTGTGATGATGCAACTTTTGAGATTATAAATCAATCTTTAATTTCAAATAGTAACCACCGCATACTACAAGAAAATGAATTAATTGAAGTTCTAGGATTTGAAAAATCTAATAAATTAATAAATGGGCAACTTCTAGAAGATGATGTAAAAACTATAATTAACAATCTGAAACTTGATAAACTTGGTATTTTTTCTATTGGAAACATCGATATAATAGATAATAAAATTTGGCTGGTTAAGACTGATTTTAAAACATATAATGAGTCCCAAGGTTTCATTGAATCTATATTTACTAAAGGATACACAGTCGATAAAAGAAATCTATCATTGTTTTTGGAAATAATACTCGTATTAATTTTAGCAATAATTTTTGTCTCACTAGCTTACAGTTTTTCTTTAATTTTTATCAATAGAAAAAATATTCTAATTTCCTCAAACGATTTAAATAAAGAGTTCTTTATCTCTATTTTAAATAAAGTCAAATACGTAGCCTTATATTTTTTCTTGCCAATAATTTTGTCGTTTGTAATGATCTATTTGTGTTCATTTATAATACCAAAAGGCGATGTGGATGTTGGTGAAATAAACGTTTTGGTGTGGATTTTATCTCTAACATTTTTAATGAGTTTTTTACCTATAATTTTAAACTTATTTGTTGTTAATAGATTAGATATTGATGGTTTTCATACTACGCTGGGTTATACTTTTTTTGCGAATTCATGTTTATATGCTACCTATTTTCCAATTTTCATTTTCTATTTTATTCAGTATGAAACATATCCATTTTTAATTAATGTTCTGTTGATATTTATTACCCTTTTGATTGGTAATCTTCTAGGTAAATCGTACTTCCAATATGGTTTTGTAACTAAAAACAACTATAAGAGAAGGCAAGCAGTTACAGGACTAGTTCTTGGTCTAATAGCTCTAATAATTTTTAATAGAATTATAATTTATGAACTTTCAATTCAAAATCTCTTACTAAGTTTTACAATAATTGCTCCAATATCAATATTAAATCAAATATTGGATAACTATTCTGCCAGATTATTTGAAAAAAAATCCAAGGATTCTAAAGAAACTCTAATTCTTGATAAAGTTAAATATGTTAAAAGTGTAATGAATCCTGGCAAATTAATTTATGAAGCTATAGAAAATCAAATGTCTGATGATAATTTAGATATAATGCTAATTAATGCTCCTATGGGTATGGGAAAAACCAGAAGTTTGAATGAAGCTAGAAAACATCATTTTACTGAAGAAAATGGCTGGACGGTTTATTATGGAGATTGTGACGAGATTCAAGATGAAACTGCAATATCATTTGAACCCTTTTTAGAAGCTTTTAGTGAAATATTAGGTGATAATTGGAATAGTAGATCAGAAACAACAGATAAACTTACAAAAGGTTTAATGGATGCTGCCAGTGACAGAGTTGGAATACCATTGGGAATATCTGAATATAGTAGTAGCTCTAAAAAAACCATGAATGAAATTTCACTTGAGATAATGGATAAACTTACAAGTACTAATAAAAAAGTTTTATTCGTTATGGAGGATATTCACTGGATTGATCCCGAAACTCTTACATTACTTAAACATTTTATCAAAACTGTAAATAGAAATATCTTCCTAAGAAAAAATTTGTGTATCGTAATAACAGTTCGTGCAGATATTAAACCGCCATATAGAGGTTTAAACTATGAAGAACTTAAAAATGAACTAGTTAATTTAGATGATAAAACTACTAATCCTTTTGAGTTAGATGATTTGTTGGATATCAATTCATTTAAACTTGTTGACTTTGTAAAAAACTTAAGTATTGAAAACAATGAATTTAGAATTGCAAGCAGTTCTATGAATCAAATCAATACTTTATTTAATGAATACAATGAACAGTTAAAATCTGAAAGTGAAAATGCAAAATTAACTCCTTTATATGTTTTTAAAGTTTTAGAATCCTGGATATCCGATGGTTCATTGAAATATTCACCTGATGGATATCTTTTAACTAAAACAGTAGATATAGAATCACTTCCACCAGATGAGGATATTGATAGCTATTATCATTCCATTTTTGATACATTCGACCCTAAGTGGAGGAGAATTCTTGAAAGTGCTTCTGTTATAGGAAATAAATTTGATGCAGATATTCTTGCACAGGTTTGGGGGTATAAACTTTTGGATGTATTAGATTTTTTAGAAAAGGCTGTAAATAATGACCTTTTAATTGATGTATCTAGTCAAGATAATTTCTATGAGTTTAAAGATAGAAGAATAGTTAGCGCACTTAAATCGTATTTTAAAGATGCCTCTATAGAGGATGAGGGAGAAAAACAAATAGTTATAGAGTACAATAAAAGATACCTGGAATTGCAATTAGATATAATTAAAAATCCTGAAAAACACGATACTGAAAATCTACTAAAAGTTATAAGGAGAATGCTTACACTCAGCTCAATAGAATATTACAGAAATAATTGCAATAAACTTATTTTAGATGTTGTATGTAGATATTTATACTTTAAAAAATTAGGAAAACTAGATGCTTTTGCAAATTTACTTGAAAAGAAAAATTATAATGAGCTTGCAGATTTAGTTAAAAAATTGAGAATAATTGCTGATGATGTCAATTTTTCATTTGCTGAAAAGCAAAAAATATTGGACGAATTAGCTGAAGAAGAAAATAGAAAGTCTAAAATCCCTTTACCAGTTGGAATTAATCCTGATCAATTATCAAATGATTTAAGGCTACTGATTATCTTAAATGGAGATATTATGAATATGTATGCAGAATCCATTGTTACTACTACTACTATTGGATTTAAACATGAAAATTTTAAAAGTTTCATTTCCACATTTAATAAATTTCCAACCAAGTTAAATGGTCTATCTCTAATATATTTTATTAAATATCTTGGCAATATAAATTTGGATCTTGATGATGAAGTTGAAATGATTATTTCAGGTGAATATGAAAAAAGACAAAAGGAAATCGAACAAGGTCAAAAAGTAATGTTTGAATCCGCTGTTGAGCAACTACAATCTACTAAATTTCACAAATTAGCTGTAAGGGAACAAAAATTATGGGAAATTGAAAAAGCTTCCAGAAATGTTGGTGAGTCTAAAGAAAAAATTGATGAAATTTCTAATAAATACAAATCATTAATTGAAAGTTTAAAAAATCAAACTCCAAAGTTCTTATATGATTGTATTAATAGTTATTTGAGTTATTGTCATTCAAATTATAAAGATGGTAAAAAATCAACTGAAGTTTTCCAACTATATAATCAAAGTTTGAAAATTGATGGTAAAATTAATGAAGCTTGGGTGTTAACTTTCATAAAGTTTATTCTAAGTACATGTAAAGGATCAACAAAAAAAACATATTATAATTTTGATTTCGGTACAGTTAGACCTGGTAAGCTGTATATTGAGCAAAACCCCGAAATTGCCCAACAAAACTTTGATGACGCAAAAAAATTCTTAGCTAAAATTTTAGATAAAGGCTCAGTTAATAAAGCTTCCATGTGGTTTATAGACGCAGAAAAATTACATTACCTTTTGAAAAAGGACTTTACAGTTTATAAAGATTTACAACTAGATTATTTAAATAGATTAAAAATAGATTTTAGTGAAGAATCTAATGAGTTTGATAAAGCATGTGTTAATATTGCTAATGATTTAGAGTGGCACACAGAATACTCACCAAATTGTCCTAATTTTTTTAACGATTGTATAGTTATTTGGAAAAAAGCCCTTAATTATTTTTTATCTCAAAATAAAGATTTAGAGGAATTTGATAATAAAACAAAACAATTATTAAGATCAACCTCGGGGGTTACCTATTCTCAATTGGCACAACGTTATCAAAAATTATCTAGTTTATATTTAAAGAAAAACTCATTAAAAAATGCCTTAAACTATAACTTTAAAGCATTGGATTTCCACAAAAAAAACTTTGAGTACAAAGCACCAAAAAAGTGGGATTTTATTGATGGTGAGCTTATTCCACTTTCAAAAGATACTAAAGAATTATTTTACACAAAATCAGGAAGAGAAAGACTTACTATTGTAGGCTATGGGCAAAGTATCTTAAATTATGCAAAATGTTTATCAATGCAAAAGAAATATAATGAGGCAATTAAAATGATTGATAAAGCTTCAAACTATTTTTACATTTTCCCCAAAATTTATAATTTGAGTCAACTTGAAAAAGGAATTAATTTAGTTTACAATAAATCATCTAACGGTTCAAAACTTATTAAGGATTCAATAAAGAACTTAGAAAAATTGGATAAAAAATTTCGCAAAACGGAAATTGATTTAATTGAGCAAGCAAAGAAATTAATTAAGTGACTAAATGAAAGAAAATAAAGTTTCCAATTTGTTTAGAGCTAACACAGATTCAATCTCTAATCTTAATAAAAGAAATATTCTAAGTACATGGAAAACAATTTTGGGAGGATTAAAAAATCACAAGCAAAATGATTTTGTAAACAAATATGGTTATAGACATATGATTAGACAAATTGATGGATATTCAAAATTTATTTCAACAAAAAGATTAAGAGCTTTGTTAGATAAAGAAAATATTTACCATGAGACATATTTAAAAACTATTGATAGAATACGAATTAACAAAGAACTTAAAATGAAAGGAATTTCAGATAGAATTCAAATTGAACATTTAAGTGGCGGAGTTAACTCCCTAGTTGATCGTTTAATTGCTGAAAAAAATCCAACATTAAAATCATTGAAAGCTATACATTACAAACACACTCTTTGTTGTTATAAACTAACAAATAGTGAAAGTCATATAAATCACAAAATAAAACTTGATAAAATACAGATTTAACTATTTTTAGATTTATTTAATATGAGCAAATTTCAAATTAATTTTTACACGTTTTATCAAATTCTAGAGGGTTGGGCTGGGAATAAACAGCAATCAATTATATCAAAGCACATAAAAAAAATTACTTTTTCTTTAGAAAAAGAAATTAACTCTCTTCTAAAAAAAAATAACATCAAATTTAAAATCTTCTATGATGTTGTTGACAATAAAACTGCATCCATTGAACATTATAAAAAATTTGTAACTAAAAATAATATCAACGTTGTTTGTCAAGCACCAAATTATTTTAAGACTGATGATTGGTCTCAATTTTTGAGTGATGCTATTTATTTTGATAGTTTTAATGTTTTTAAAGATTATAATCACGAAAATATTTTTCGAACACGACTTACATTTGGGAGTGATGATGCAGTAACACAAATAAGGAAAATCTATCCCAATGCAAAAATTATATTTCCAATTTGTTTGGAGAAAAATAAAACATCAGTTCCAAAAAGTGAATTAGAAGCACTTGATTTATTCGCAAAAAATAATGGGATATATTTAAGGTTTATCAATAAATGGAAAGATAATAACTATTATAATCTAAAAGATTTTTTCTCTTCTGCTAAAAAAGACGAGATTGCTCTTCTAAATGGTTACATTACCCCTTTTCAGCTTAATAAGTCCTCAGATCAACCAGATTCTAAGGCTACTTATAATAATTCAAGATCAGAGTTTTTATCTGTTTTTTTAGAAAACAAGTACGATTTGACTTTGGTTGGTTTAAGACTTGATACAAGATTAATTCACAATTCTCTTAATAAAATTGATAATAGATTTAATAACAAAATACTTAATCTAATGCCAGATGATTTTGTTGAGAAACTTGCTTTGCAAGATAGAATCTTCTCTGTAAATTCTGGTATTCAGAAAAACATAAATGATTATTTAAACTGGTATTTTCAAATTGTTATTGACAAAGTTTTACTTATACACTATTTGTATAGTAAAAATAGTGCAGATATATGTAATGAAAACTTCTTAAGTGAAACGAAAAAAAGACTCTCCAAATTGGATGGTTCCAAAGATGTTTTTGCAGGTTCAGGTGACTTAATTTATTTCAAAAATCAATCTAGACCACTTGCAACAAATTATTTGGTAGAAATAAAAAATTCAGCAGAAAAAAATCTTAAAATGTCTTTATTTGAAAGGCAGTTAATAACTAAAAAAGATGAAAAGAAAATAGTTGACGTAAGCTATCCTAATTTTGATTTCATTGATATAAAGGATATTTCAATTGAAGACAATACTTTTAAATCAAATTTTTATTTTGAATTAACAACAAAACACAAATCAGGAATTGATATAATAAGATTTAATAATATTATTGATAATGATTCTGAAATAAAATTGATTAAATCAGAAAAAATAGAAAATGATTATTTTTATTTTAGGTATTATATTTCTGCGGAATTTTATTTCTTTTCAAGAGCTGAAAGTTATCCATTTGACATCCAGAATATTTTTATTTCTTACTCTATTATTGATGACCAAAAATATGGAATTCTTGATGGCATTAAAAATCAAGATATTGATAGAAAGTTTAATTCACATGGATGGAATATATCATCTGTAAGATCGGGAGTTATTAGGAAAAAAGAAAATTATCATCCTCATTTTAAAGACAGCTATGTACTAATTTCAGAAGAAAATAGAATTTCATATATCATGTCTAGAAAAAGTTCATTTACAGTTATAAAGATTTTAATTCCATTACTTTTTTTAATTGCATTGGTTGTTTACGGAATGTATCTTCCATCTGAACAAATTGATAGAGTTATCGCTTTATTAACGACATCTTTTTTGTCGGGTATAGCATTGTATTTTTCTACAGAAAGACCCAACCCACTAACTCTGACAATCGTTGATTATATATTCATCATATTTTATTTAATAGTTGGGCTTGCATCAGTTTCTGTTTTTGTATTTGACTTTTTTCAGGATTACTACATCACAGGATTAGCCTACTCAAGACTAGTATTACTTTTATTAACTATCGGGAGTATATTCTATTTGTATTATAGAAGAAATTCTTTTAAATCAAGGATAAATTTAGATGGAAGTGAAGACTAGTTAATCTTTTATAACAAATATTTTTTTTTTAAATTGTTATTTGAATTTTTAAATTAAATTAAAATGGATTTATACAGAGAAAAAACAGAAATTCCATGCCCAGGTGGTGGAAGAGCTATTAAAACAACCTATGGTGATATAGCTAAAAAATCAAATCTAAAATCAAGTAAGGGACACGCATATAAATTTAAATCTAGTGATCAAAGTAAGTTAAGAAGATCAATGGATAACATGGCAAAACTTCAAAAAGAATTTGAGAAAGATATGGCAAAAGCCCAAAAAGAATTTGGTGAAAATTTATCTACTGTTATAGGTAATGCTGATGTTCTTTTGAAAAGATAATTTTAATGTCAAAAAAGAAGAAATCTAATAAGATTATTAGGAACAATCCAAAAAATTTAGTAACTGGTAAGGAATTAATTGAAAGCGGTCAAGTATCCAAATCTTTTCATTTAAAAGATTATGATATCATAGGAGGAATAATTATTCATTTAAGAAATAAAAACACGTAAAAACATTAAAACTAATTAGTTGTGGATTAGTAGGGGTTGAATTGGTAGCCTATAAAGATTAAGACTTTTTTTCTAATTCTACTATAACAAAAGCAAATTTAGTGATTGCCTGTTGATCATCATCAGCTACTAAATTGAATGTTTTACTTTTCTCTGTTTTACTCCTCGCGGGATTATCCTGCTCTTTACCAAGGTGTTCAATTTTTTGGGGTAACCATTCGATTTTGTCATCAACAATATGTTCAAGGTCAATTGGATTTTGACAATAAAGAAATTTTTGCTCCTTTTTCTTTTTCTCTAAATTTTTCACAAGTTTATTACGACCCACTTTCTGTCCCTTTATACTATCAACACTTAACCAATTTGGCGCATCCATTTTTTTATCTGATGGGAAAGGGGTCTCATGACTCATTTCAAAAATGTGAGAATTGTTTTTAGTTTCAGTTCCTGAGATTTCAGCCTTACCATTTTGGTTCACTATAATATATCCTTTAGCATTCCCCTTTTTTTTCTTTTTCCAATAGCTTGAATCGTTTGTTATAAAGATTTGATATCCCAAATCAATCTCTTCATTGCCTATAAATTTATTTAATCTGTGTAAATCCCAAAAAAAACTATGATGTCCATTTGTTTCGGCTCCCTGATTTGAAAAATGATATTTAAACTTTTCTTTTCTTTCTTGAGTTGCTTTTGGCTTTTTTGTGATATGAATCCCTTTCGTTTTAAATTTTAATTCAATGCCAATTTTTTTACCCTTATGAAATAAAAAAATATCTAAATAATCATTTTTAGCAAGTTCTTTATTAATGATTTTTTTTTCAAATTGTAGATTAAGCACTTTCCGTTTTTGATCATCCAATCCAAGTTTTTTAATCAAACTCCAACCCATTTTGATTTGAACACCTTTTTCATCAAATATATGATTGCTAATTACTTGATCGTCTTCAAAGGGCTTATTATTTAGCTCAATAATTTCCTCACAAATTTCTGTTAACACTTCTTTTATGCCATTCACTGTTAATAATTTTTTTTTAATTTACAATATACCAAATTTCATTATCTGCGTTTAGAAATTAACATTCAAAAGATAAAATCAGAAAGATTCCAACCTATTCATTACTGACTCCCAGTCTGGAAATTGCTGACCTCCAAACTCTATCCACTCACCCTCAAAATCTTGTGCTCCATTCCATTTTCTATCATCAATCAGAAAATCTCCTTTTAAAAAATTTTTATGGTGACATAAGATCAATCTTTTTCTGATCAATTTTTCATCAAAATGATTTGCAATCCAAAGTCTTTTATGAGTCCATGCATCAGGATTATCCCATGGAGCAGTTGAAAGGAAGTAAACATCAAAATTAGGATTATTAAGCAATTTATTTACTGCACCTATTGAACCTTTAATTGGTTCTAAATCTTTAAATAATCCTGGCAGTCTGTCTGGTCTTCCTTTGTAAGGTGTTTGATTTCCTAATGGGTGATTTTTTCTGCCTTTTTCAAAATCTGCCAATACACCGTCTAGGTCAATATATACTCTCTTCATTTTATATTTATATTTCAAATGAATATATTTAATTTTCCAATCTTTAAATAATATGATTTGAAATATTTAACAAAAACCTTATTTAAAAAAGGTCTCGAATGTCCGCTTAAGCTGACCGTTAATTATAAATCTTCAGATGAGAAAAATGAATTTTTATCAGCCTTAGCCGATGGAGGTTTTCAGGCTGAGGAATTATCTAGACTTCATTACAGACCTGGTTATTTAATTGATGATCGTGATTATGCTAATTCATTAAAAAATACAAATGATTTATTAAAGAAGCCAGATTCCATAATTTATGAAGCAGCCTTTTTACATGAAAATCTTTTTGTACGAACAGATATTTTAGTGAAAACTGGTAATGTAATTAAAGTGATTGAGGTTAAAGCAAAATCATTTGATTCAACAATGAATAATGTTTTTATAAATAATTCTGGAAGAATTCGTCCTGAGTGGAGGTTGTATTTATTTGATTTAGCTTTTCAAAAATATGTTGTCCAAAAAAGTTATCCTGAGTACAGCATACAGTCATATTTAATGCTAGCTGATAAATCAAAAAGAGCAAGTATAGATGGCTTAAATCAACTTTTCCAAATCACTAAAAACCCTAATAGTAGAACTGGAATTGATGTAAAAGTTGAATCAATCGAAGATATTGGAAATCCAATCATGGAACCAAGAAATCTTAGCGGATTAATCAATGATATTATATCAAAAGACATTCATAAAATCCATGGCTTATCATTTAAGGGTCTTATTGAAAATTTCACTGAATTATATACAAACCAAAAACAAATAAATTGGAAAGACTACAATGGGCACGTATGCAGAGAGTGCTGGATGGAACAATTTAATATTAGTGATGAGGATAAGTTACGACCAAATATTTATGAACTGTGGCAATTTAGAAATCAAAAACCATTATTTAAATCAAATATATTTTTTTTAGATCAACTCCAAAAATCAGATTTTGATGAACCTTTAGAAACTCATTTAAGTATAAAAAATAGACAATTGCTACAAATTGAAAAAAGAGTGAATGAAAGTTTAAATAAACCCGTAAACTTTTATTTAGATGTTGATAATTTAAGAAACGAAATGTTGGAATGGAAATTTCCTTTACATTTTATTGATTTTGAAACATGTACATCAGCATTACCATTTACAAAGGGAAGACATCCCTATGAGCAAATAGCATTTCAGTACTCCCATCACATTATATACTCCGATGGTAAAATTGAGCACAAATCTGAATATATTAATGCAGAACCTGGTAAGTTTCCAAATTATGATTTTGTTAGATCATTAAAAAATGATTTAGAATTTGATAATGGTTCAGTCTTTAAATACGCTACTCATGAAAATTCTATTTTAAATGCAATCTATGATCAGTTAATAGATTCAGATGAAATAGATAAAAATGAATTAATGGATTTTATTCAATCTGTAACTAATAAAAAAGAAAATAATAAACTTATTTGGAGGGGAGAGAGAGACATGATTGACATGTGTGATTTAGTAAAAAAATATTTTTATGATTCGTACATGAAAGGATCAAATTCAATAAAAGTTGTTCTGCCCGCGGTAATAAAAATTTGTGAATTTGTAAATAAAAAATATTCAAAAAAAATTGGGGAAATTAATACGACATCTTTAAACTTTTCAAATGACCATATATGGATTCAAGATGGAAATTTAGACCCATATAGTTCGTTGCCAATTCCAGATTTTTCTACAATTACCAAACCTGTAGGCGATATAAATAAATTGAATAACGGAGGGGATGCTTTAACAGCGTATGCCAAAATACAATATCTTGAAATGTCCTCTCAGGAACGAAAAATCATTAAGGAATCTTTACTGAAATATTGTGAACTAGATACACTAGCTATGGTAATGATTTATGAGTTTTTTGCCTCTGAACTTAAAATTCATGGATTTTCAAATAAATAAGTAATGAGTTATAAAAGGTTGAGAATCTTTGATTTTGATGATACATTAGTTAGAACTGACTCTTATGTGTATGTTAATAATGGAGACTCACAAATCAAGCTAACACCTGGTCAATATGCTATCTATAATGAAAAAGATGGAGACCAATTTGATTTTTCAGATTTTAAAAAAGTAAAAAACCCAAAGGAAATAAAACAGATTACAAAAGTTTTAAGAAGGATGCTTAAAAAAGGCAAAGGAGGTCTGTATATACTCACTGCAAGATCAACTTATAAACCAATAAGGAAGTATTTAAGTGAAATAGACATTGATGTTTCAAAAATTTATGTTAAAGCACTTTCATCAAATAATCCTAAAGACAAGGCAGATTGGATTAAAGATAAAATTGAGAATGATGGATATAATGATATATATTATGCTGATGATTCAATAAAAAATATTAAGGCAGCAGAAAAAATGTTGTCAAAAACAAATGTTAGGTGGAAGGTGCAACATGTAAAATATTAACTATTTTATTTTGTATGAATCAAAGATAATGCTGGGCATTATCTGGTTCAGCTCAAATAAATCTAAATCCTCCTTCATCAGAATAGTTCTACATACCTCTCCTTCAGGATCGATAAAACCCATATGTACTGCTTCACTAAAATGAATAGATGCTGCAGCATGATCAGTTTCAAGTTTTGTTAATTCATAATCATAATTTTCATGGTCAGGATTCAGAATAAGAAAATAAGCAGAAATAAATTTCTTATCCCAAAGAGATCCTTCATCTAACTCTAGTCCATGATATTCATTATATCGATTTATTAATTCCTCAACACTAGAATCCCCTTCTAAATATTTGGTTTTGTTTTTTTCAAAAAGATTTTTTGCTATATCACTCATTTTTTAAAGATAAAATAAAAAGGAATACCAGCAAATAAGAGTAAAGTCCCATAGAATATTGACTCAATACCAGACCCAAAAATTGCCCATAATGAATATAAAGAACCTAGTACCCCAAGCGTTACCGATTTAAAATTTTTAATATTTAAAAACTTTTTTTCAATATGAAATAAAAAATATGATGCACTTACAAAAAAGTATGGAATAAGGGTTGACAGGGTAGTTAATAATATTAAAAATTCAAATCTTTCAACTAATCCTTCTGTGTAATTCATGGTCATTACAAATGATGTTAGTATGCTACCTAGAATTAGACTTATAATAGGAAAACCTTTTTTATTTTTTCTCTTAAATACTTTTGGAAAAAGATTATCATTGGCCATTGTCATTGGCATATAGCTTGTTATTAGAATCCATCCATTAAGAGCTCCAATAGCTGAAATGGCAGCACCTACAGAAATGAAATATCCCAGATATTTACCTCCCATTACTTCTCCAGCTTCAGCAAATGGAGCAGGTGAGTTTATTAATGTTTCTGTAGGAATAATTCCAAATAAAATGATTGTACTTAATATGTAAATTATTGTTGAAATTAAAGTACCTATCATGGTGGCCTTAGGGATTGTTTTCTCAGGATTTATTATGTTTTCAGCTGGAATACTTGCACATTCTAAGCCTAAGAAGGCATAGAGAGTCATAACAGCAACAACAGGTAAAACTTCTAAGTCAGTTTGATTAGTGAGATTAAATTCTGGAAATATTTTTAAATCAAAAATGAAAAAACCCAGTATAATTATTAGTGTTAATGGAATGAGTTTAGCAATAGTTGTTAAAATTTGAATATTTCCAGATGACTTAAACCCCCTGGATGATGTATATGTAAAAAACCATATGAATGAAAGTCCAGTTAAGGTCGCATAATATGGATTTATTACAAGTTCAGGAAAAAAGAAGCTTAATGCACTTACTATAGCTACAGCAATTGCAGCATTATTTACCCAACATGAAATCCAATATCCCCAGGCAACAAGAAAGCCAATAAAATCTCCAAAGACAACTTTAGAGTATATATATGGACCTCCACTTTTTCCTTTAAGCTGTTTACTAAAATTGCTAAATATTTTAGCTAAAATTAGAGCACCTGTAGCTGTAAATAACCAACCTACAATACTTATGCTTCCAAATTTTCCTAAACTTGCTGGAAGAACAAAAATTCCAGCTCCTATTATATTTCCAACTACTAAAGATGTCGCAGCTAACAGACCTATTTTTTGATTTTGTTTGGTCACAATAAAAATCTATATTTCATTATTAATTATGCCTAATAAATATAATTATAATATTGACCCGGATATTTCAAAAGCTGAAACTTTGCCTTCTTCATTCTATAAGGACCCTAATGTATTTGAAGATATCAAGTCAAAAATATTTTTAAAATCATGGCAATGGATTGGAGATACGGAACTTGTTCCTGAAAAAAATCATGTCTACCCACTTACTGTTTTAAATAATTATTTGTCAGAACCAGTTATAGTTTCTAGAACGGATAATGGTGAAATTGTTTGTTTAACAAACGTTTGTACTCACAGAGGAAACATTATGGTATTAGAGCCTGGCGAGATGAAAAAGCTAGTCTGCACATACCATGGAAGAAGATTTGATAATGAGGGAAATTTTGAATATATGCCTGAATTTAAAGATGCTAAAAACTTTCCTAGACCTTGTGATAATCTTCATAATTTTCCTTTAAGAAAATGGGGTGAATTATTGTTTATTGGATTTAACCCGGTTTTTGATTTTAATAAAGTAATAAATAAAATGAGTGAAAGAGTTGGATTTTTACCCTTAGAAAAATTTCGATTTGATCAATCTCTCTCAAAAGATTTTAAAATTGATTCTCATTGGGCTCTATACTGTGATAATTATTTAGAAGGTTTTCATATACCATTTGTCCACAAGGGATTAAATGAAATATTAGATTATCAAAACTATAAAACAGAAGTTTATGAATATTGTAATTTACAAATTGGATTCGGTGAAGATGATTCAAATGTTTTTGATTTACCTGAAGATCACATAGACTATGGAAAAAATATTGCGGCCTACTACTATTGGGTTTTTCCAAATATGATGTTCAATTTTTATCCCTGGGGTCTTTCAATTAATATTGTTAAACCAATCTCAAATGATTTAACTAAAGTTTCATTTAGATCATATGTTTTTGATAAATCTAAGTTAAATCAAGGTGCTGGAAGTGATTTACAAAAGGTTGAAGAAGAGGATGAATTTGTTGTTCAAAATGTACACATAGGATTAAAATCATCATTTTACAAGGCAGGAAGATTTTCACCAACTAAAGAACAAGGTGTACATCATTTTCACAACTTACTTTCAGTGTTCATGAATTCTAACTAACTTTTAAAAAAAATTAACTTGTATTAAAACTATAATTATGAAAAAAAATAACAACTGGATTTTACCCGTAGCTTTTATAATTTTTATAATATTTTGGAAATTTATATCAGATGAACAACCAGCTCCAAATCCAAAAATTGAAATATACAATAGTTCAATTGAATCAATAATCGATGTCAGCTCAGAAATTGAAGTTTTAGCAGATTCGATATCATTACCTGAGGGACCTGTTTGGGATAGTAATTCAAAATCCTTGCTTTTTGTTGATGTAATGGGTAACAAATTATATAAATGGAATGAAACTGATGGTGCTTCTGAATATATATCTCCAAGCGGAAATACTGGGTATGCTCTAAATGTCGATTTTGGACTATTAGGTGCAAATGGACTGGTAATTAATTCAGATGGGAATATAGTTGTTTGTCAACATGGAGACAGACGGATAGCATTAATTGAGAACTCACCTTCTACAAATCCAAATTTTGTCACAGTTGTAGATAATTTTGAAGGTAAAAAATTTAATAGTCCCAATGACTTAGTCTATGCAAGTGATGGGTCTTTTTACTTCACTGATCCAGCATTCGGTTTTTTTAACTTACAGACATTTCAATTTGTTGAAGATGAGGTAAAGAAGTTAGACTTTAATGGAGTATATAATTTTAACCCAAATGACAATAAACTTTCTTTAGTAACTAAAGAAATTGATTTGCCAAATGGAATTGGTCTTTCTCCAGATAATAAGACCCTTTATGTGAATAAAATGGGATTATTAGATGGAAATCCAAGAATAATTTCTTTAAATCTTGAGACAAATGAATCAAGTGTTTTATTTGATGGAAAAGAATTATCTGAAATTTATGAAGGTAATTTTGATGGTATGACTGTACATTCTTCTGGAAATATTTTCACATCTGGTCCTGGTGGACTTTTAGTCATTTCACCTGAGGGAGATTTAATGGCTAAAATTGATTTTGGACATTTAACCAATGCAACATTTGATGATGATGAGTCTTATTTATATGTGACTGGTTTTGTCAACAACCCAAAAGTCTACAGAATCAAGCTCAATTAATCAAGTATTATGGTAAGGATTTTTATCATTTTCCTTTGTTTTCTAATAAGTTCATGCGAGAACAAAAAAAAGTCTGATTATCCTAATATTATATTAGTAATGACTGATGATCAAGGGTGGGGTCAAACAGGCTACTATAACCATCCTTTATTAAAAACTCCTAACCTTGATTTAATGGCAAAAAATGGTTTACGCTTGGATAGATTTTATGCTGGTGCTCCACAATGTTCACCAACAAGAGCTAGTGTTTTGACAGGAAGGAATAATGACCGTACTGGTGTTTTTTACCATGGATATTCATTAAGCAAGAATGAGCTTACAATAGCTCAAGAACTTAAAAAAATAGGATATAATACAGGACATTTTGGAAAGTGGCATTTAAATGGAGTTCGTGGACCAGGGGTCCCAATTTTTGAGGATGATGAATATAATCCAGGTGAATTTGGTTTCGATAAATGGGTAAGTGTAACAAATTTCTTTGATATCAACCCAATCATGGGTGAAAATGGACAAATTAAAGATTTTGAAGGTAGCTCATCCGAGGTGATTGTAGGTGAGGCTCTTAATTTTATCAAAAAAAATGTTGATAACAGCAACCCATTCTTTACCGTTATATGGGATGGATCACCACACGACCCATTTGTTGCAAGTGAAGATGATAAGGTTGGGTTTGAAAATTTAGATAAAAATAGTAGAGAACATTATGGTGAACTAGTAGCATTTGACAGGAGTATTGGTATCCTTAGAAAAGGTTTGAAAGAAATGGGTGTTGAAAAAAATACCATTATTTGGTATTGTAGTGATAATGGAGGTTTAAAAAACATTTCCCCATCCACTGTTGGGGAGTTGAGAGGAAATAAAAATACAATGTGGGAGGGCGGATTAAGAGTGCCAGCAATTATTGAGTGGCCTGAAACTATTAACCCAGGAATCACAAAATATCCAGCTTCTACAATGGATATCTTCCCAACTATTTTAGAAATTGTAGGATTATACCCTAACAATAAATACTCAAATTTGGATGGTAAAAGTGTTACTAACCTTTTTGATGCAAATAAGCATAAAAGAACTTTGAAAATCCCTTTTCGATTTGATAATAGAGGAGCTCTAATTGATAATAATATTAAGCTTATTGCTCATGATATTGAAAAACTAGAGTTTGAGCTTTATGATTTATCAAATGACCCTACTGAATCCATAGATATATCAAAATCTAATTCACAAGTGTTTGAATTAATGAAAAATGAATTTATGATTTGGAATAATTCTGTAGATATGGAAGTAAATGCAATGAAATTCAATCATCCTCAGCATTGGGTAATAATTGAAAATTATATTAAATATTTTGATAAGTGGATTGATAGACCAGAATATTCAAGATGGATCAGTAGAGCTTTAAAAAAAGAAGGACCTGGTTTTCAGAATTTCGGACCTCTTAAATAATTAATTTAGTTTAAATTCTGTTACTACAATTCCATGGTCTGATGGATATGGGATTTCCTTACCATTAATTATAATTGGTTCATTAAAAAATGCCATGTAAGAATCAGATTTAATTGCCTTTATGTTTTTTCCTTTGTAAAATATATAGTCTATTCGATGCGAATCATTTCTCATTTTATTATCCCAAGTTATTCCGGGTTTTTTTAAAGGATTTGGATTTTTTTCTCTGAAAGAATCTGAAAAACCAATATCCTCAAAAATTTTTGTCGAATACCAAGGTACCACAAGATTATTATGAATTTTTTTTGTTTTTTTAGACCAGTCAAGATGAGATGGACTATTCATATCACCCCCAACTATTATAGGAATCAAATCGGATTGGGAAGCATATTTTTCAAAATAGGGTAAAACTTTTTGAATCATGCTATATCTATGTTCTGTTTTTTCCCATTCTAGAAGTTCCTCTGCTGTTTTTCCCATTTTTTCAGGTTCATTATTCCAAGGTAGATAATGAAACCAATTTGATAAAAAACGCATTTTAATACCATCAATAATAATTTCGGATCCACCTAAGAAAAATGGATAGTCAGTATCGATTCTCTCACCAAAAGGAAATTTTGAAAAAACAGAAAGATTAACTGATTTATTATCAAGAGAGGTGCCATCAGAAGCAACAAGATGAAAGTTATAGCCAAGTTCATTTGCAATGTATGGTCCTGATCCATATGTTTCTACCATAAGTATTATATCGGGGTCAATCTCCTTAATTATTTTTACAACATTTTGTTGGCCATTTTCAATGTCATTTCCCCCATGTAAGATGTTCCAGGCCATAACTTTAAATGATTCGTTTTGTCCATAAAATTCACCACAAAAGAGTGTTATGTTAATAAAAAATATTATTCTAAAAATCTTTATCATAATACCACTAAAATATCAAGTAAATCAATTAAAAAAAAATAATTGTACATTTGCACTGTTGTGTATTCTTGGTAATTATTACCAAGAGGTTTGTAGAAACCAATGAGAAGCTTTCCAATCGGGGAGCTTTTTTATTTTATAGAACTATATCTAACGGATTTGTTTTTTTCCACTTTCCTCTTGTAAAATCTGGAAATGTTTGTGGCTTACCATCCTCTCTTACTGATTTACCGCTTAATGGCGTTACAGATGACCAGAAACACCCTTCATATACATTTTGATCTAATGGAAGCCCTTTATGTAAGCACTCAACTATTCTGTACATCATAATTCCATCCATTCCTCCATGTCCAGATTTCTTTGTTTTTGAGTTTAATCTTTTATAGAGTGGGTGATCATATTTTTCATAAAGTTTTTCTAGATCATCGCCTTGAATCCATGAGTGATGATCTATTGAAAGATCTTCAAACCCTCCTTCAAGAGCTACCCTTGTTGGGTAACCTGCTAATGTTCCTTTGGTACCTTGAATTAAATTTAGTCTAGTATATGGCCTAGGGCTAGTCTCATCCCATTGAACCAATACCGTCCTTCCCATCTCCGTTTTAATAATTGAAGTATTTAAATCTCCATTTTTGAATTCCATATTATTCCACTTATGATCTTTTGGAAAGTTTTTTTCAGCATATAATTTCCTTCCTAAAGCTGGACTAGAGTATGATACAAGGGACTTAAAATTATCATCTTTTCTACAGAGATTCATGTACTGAGCAATAGGCCCCAGACCATGAGTAGGGTAAACATTTCCATTCTCTCCTCTGTAATGCAGTGTTCTCCAAGATCCTGTACCTTTATCTTCTTGCATCATTTGCCATCTTAATTCATGAATATATGCAGCTTCACCATGTAATAATTCTCCAATAACATTTTGTCTACACATATTTAAGTACATTAATTCAGCTCTACCATAATTTACATTTTCCATCATCATACAATGTTTCTGAGTTTTTTCTGATGTATTTACAATATCCCACATTTCCTCAAGAGTAACAGCCATTGGTACTTCAACAAATGCATGAGCTCCATCAATCATTGATTGTATTGCCATTGGTGCATGATTATTCCAGTTAGTACTTATGAAGACTACATCAGGACGCACTTCTTTTAACATTACTTTCCATTTATTTTTATCACCCCAGTATGTTTTAACATTGTTGGTGTTTGAATTATATTGGTAAAGTCTTTCCAATTCTCTTTTGACATTTTCCTCATATAAATCGCTTAGTGCAACAACTTCAGTGTTTTCAATAGTGGCAAAATTTCTTAGATGTGAACCACCACGGTTCAGACCGATAAATGCTGCTCTTATTTTTTTAATTGGTTTGTCTGCAAAATCACCCATGTAAACCCCTTCACTTGGAATTGATAAATTGTTTTGACAATTGATACTTAATGAGGATGCAGCAATTGCGCCTAGACTTGATGTTTTAATAAAGTTTCTTCTGTTATAACTCATAATATTATTCTAGGTATCTGCTAAAAAATTTCCAAATTTCTTGACTAGCGTTTATATCCATATTTCCCCAAGCACCTGGCCAAGTATGTCCTCCGCCATGTATCGTATAGAGCCAAACTTGATGATTTTTGAAGCATTCTGTATTCTTATCTATACTTGCATAGGAATTATCATTTTTATCAATGTCAGGAAGATTTCCTGATTCGGATTTACTGCATTCATTTATATCCGCCCAATAATTCATAATATCTTGAATATTTGGAGCACCTCCCCAGCCTCCTGCTGCAGACATTGATCCATCCATTGGGACAACAAGATCATTTGTTCCTGAAATTTGTAAAACGGGAACTTTACTTGGATTACAATTTTTCCAATCATAACCACTCATTGTACCTGTTACTGATGCAATTGCTTTAAAAGTATCAGATTTTTCACAACCCAAAGTATAACTCATAAAGCCACCATTTGACATTCCACATGCAAATGTGTTCTTTTCACTTAAGTTGTATTCAGCTTGTAGTTTTATTGCTAAATCATTGAGAAAATCTGAATCAGCAATAGAACTCATTTCTTTTAAATTAGCATTCCAATGAGTTTGACCTGTATATGTATTTCTTGTGCCTTGAGGGTAACATACCATAAAACCATATTCATCAGCTATCTCATTCATTTTTGAATAGTTCATTATATTATTGTTATTACTTGTATAACCATGGAGTACAAAAACTAAAGGAGCTTTTTCTTTTAAATTATCAGGTTTATATAACGTGTATAACCTATTTAGACCATTGTGATTCATAAAAAAATCATAAGGGTAGGTTATTTCAGGTATAACGTTATTTTCATCCAATTTTTTTTCACATGAAAATGAAATTAGAATTAATAAAAAAATTAAAAATTTAATTCTATTTAACATATAACTCTATCAACTAATTTTATATTCACCTGGGACTGGAATTTTATACTTTCCATTTTTATCAGGCATTGATGGCGGATTTGAATTCCAATTTGGATTTTCAGGAATCATGTTATCTTCAGCATTAATTGCTTCATCCCACGAAACTAATTTTCCAGAATAAGTTGCCATTCTACCAAGAATTGCTGACATAGTAGCTTTTGCTCCATATTCTGAATCATTTAAATGGCCTCCGTCACGAATAGATTTGAAAAGACGATTGTGTTCAATTTGATATGGACTTTCATCCTTTCTTCCGTCATATGTATGTACAATATTTCCATCGTGATCCTCAATATCAATAACACCTTTATTAGTTATATTAACCTTACCCTTTGTCCCAACTATTAATTCATTTACTTGTCTGTGAGTTCCAGGTTGGTGTCTGCATTGACTTGAAATTGTTGCCCCACTAGCATACTTAAATTCAACAAAATGGTGATCAAATATTTCACCATGATCAATACCTTTCCTCACTTCTCTTCCCCCCATACCTTGCGCACTTATTGGATATTCATTTAAAAACCAGTTCGCAACATCAATATTATGAATATGTTGCTCAACAATATGGTCTCCGCACAGCCAATTAAAATAATACCAGTTTCTCATTTGGTATTCCATCTCAGTTTGATTTGGTTTACGTCCTCTAACCCAAACACCAGCTCCATTCCATCTTACTTGACCAGATGTAATTTTTCCTATAACACCTCTCCTTACTTGTTTCAGAATATTTAGATAGCTGTATTGGTATCGTCTCTGAAGTCCAACAACAACATTTAATTTTTTTTGATTAGCAACTTTGGCAGTTTCTAAAACCTGTCTTACACCATGAGCATCTGTAGCAACTGGTTTTTCCATAAAGACATGCTTATCATTATCTATAGCATATTTAAAATGTATTGGCCTGAATCCAGGTGGAGTAGCTAAGATTACAACATCTGCTAAATCAATCGCTTTTTTATAGCCATTAAATCCTGTGAATTGATTTTTTTCTTTAACATCAATAGTTTTTTCTCCATCCATTTCTTGTTTTATAGCACTTAAACTATTTTCCAATCTATCTTTAAATGCATCTGCCATAGCAACTAACTCAACATTATCATCTGCTCTAAGTGCTTGAACTGCAGCTCCAGTTCCCCGGCCTCCACAGCCAATTACTGAGACTTTAAGTTTTTTATTATTAGAATTATTGGCCATTCTATTTATGTTAAATGAAGGTAAAACAAGACCTCCAGCAACTAAAGATGAACTTTTGATAAAAAATCTCCTTTTTATGTTTTTCATTGTATTAAATTTTAAAAATTATCAACTTTTTTATAAGCTTCTATAACAGCAATTTCACCATCTCGACCTTTTTTGCTATTTCCATGTTCCATTCCCAATATTCCCTCAAATCCTTTATTATAAATGTATTTAAAAATATTTTTGTAATTAATTTCTCCTGTATTGGGTTCTTTTCTTCCGGGATTATCACCTATTTGAAAATAGGCAATTTCATTCCAGCATTTTTCAATATTAGGTAGCAAGTTTCCTTCTTGAATTTGTTGATGATATATATCAAAAAGAATTTTACATGAGGGTGAGTCAACTGATTTACATATCTCGTAAGCCTGGGGACTTTCAGTTAGAAATAATCCAGGATGATTCAAAAAATTTAGAGGTTCCAAAACCATAATTAAACCATGGGGTTCAAGAATTTCACAAGCATATTTCAATGAATCTACAACATTTACAGTTTGGTAAGATAAATCAAGACGTAAGTCTTTATACCCAGGTACAACAGTCATCCATTTTGCATTTATTCTTTTTGCAACTTCAACAGATTCTTTTATTTCTTTTAGAAATTGCTCTCTTTTATTATTATCTCCACTTGCTAAATTAGGCTCTTTCCAGTGTATTGTATGTGCAACAAAAACTCCCATTTCAATACCTCTTTTTTGCATTGTTTTAGACATTTTGCTTTGGTTATCAATGGTTCTTTTTTTCAAATTATTATCCTCAAAAGCAGTAAACCCTTGATCTGCGACATAATTTAATTGATCAATCAAATTATCGCCTGCTGAGTTTTTAAACATCCCAAAGTGTGGTGCATATTTTAAATTAAATTTATATGAACTTTTATTAGGGGATATAAATTCTTTAGCTAAATTCGGAATCATTAAAGATGATGTACCAAGGCTAAAATTATTTAGAAAATGTCTTCTTAACACATCATTAAATTAAGAATAATTTATTTAATCCAGTATTTTTTTTGTTCCTCTAATGATGGTGTTTTATACGGTCTTAAAACTCTAAAACCTAAAAATTGAGCATCTGTATGCCACCATATACTTCTTGGTATTTGAGGATCTTGTTTTTTCCATTTTTTATTTGATGCTAATCTAGCAGAGCTTCGAAGTCTATATGACCTATCCATAAATGACCCACCCCTAGCAACTCTTGGATATAATTTAGTTGCAATTTCTAATGGATTTGAAATAAGAGTATCAGATCTTACATATGCTGTTGGTTTATATTGATCAAGAGTCCATTCAGATACATTACCATGCATATCGTGAAGACCCCATGGATTAGGTTTTTTTTGACCCACTTTATGATATCTTCCATCACTATTTTCATCGTACCAAGCATATTCTGATATTTGATTTTCATCATTAAAACTAAAAGGCATATCAGATCCTGCTCTGCATGCATATTCCCACTCAGCTTCTGTTGGTAACCTATAATAATTTCCTGTCATTGCAGAAAGCCATTCACAAAACTTCGATGCAGCAAGTTGTGTCATCGAAATAGCTGGGTAACCATCTGTTCCCATCCCAAAACTCATTTCTACATATGGTGTAGTAGCAGCACTTACTGCATCAACTTCAATATTGATTTCATTTTTTTTGTCAACTGAAACATGATTTTCATCAATCTCTCTACTCATAAAAAGATGGTATAAATCCCAAGTAATTTCAAATTTACCAATCCAAAAAGAATCAACTTCAACCTTATTTACTGGTCCTTCATCAGCCATTCTGTTGGTTTCATAATTTGGACTACCCATTTTAAAAACACCTCCATTTATGGAAATCATTTCTAAACCATAATCGTTTCCAGCTATTTTCTGATTGTAATTTTCAAAATCTTTTTCTTGTGAAAAAACAGTAATATTAAATAGTAAAAAAGCTGAAATTATAAAATTTATCTTCATTGTGTCCCTAAAACTCTTCTTATGCTAAAAGATCATGTTTAATATCACCATGAACATCAGTTAATCTAAATCTCCTTCCTTGATATTTATGTGTCATTTTCTCATGATTAATTCCAAAGAGATGTAGAATTGTAGCTTGAAGGTCATGTACGTGAACAGGATCTTTGACTATATTATAGCCCAAATCATCAGTTTCGCCATATGAAAAACCTGGTTTAACACCACCACCAGCCATAAATATTGTAAAGCATCTTGGATGATGATCTCTACCATAAGTATTATTTTTTAATGCAGCTTGAGAGCCTTGACTGTATGAGGTTCGTCCAAATTCACCTCCCCAAACAACTAAAGTATCTTCAAGTAATCCCCTTTGTTTTAAATCCATTATTAATGCTGCAGTTGGTTGGTCAATATCACTTGCTTGACCTTTAATTTGAGTTGGTAAGTTTTCATGTTGATCCCAACCCATGTGGTAGAGCTGAACAAACCTAACATCTTTTTCAATCAATTTTCTAGCTAGTATACAATTTGCTGCATATGTACCAGGTTTTTTTGAGTTAGGACCATACATCTTAAGAATATTTTCTGGTTCATCTGAAATATCCATTGTTTCTGGTACAGATGTTTGCATTCTGTAGGCCATTTCATATTGTGAAATTCTACTTTCAATTTCTTTATCACCAAACATACTTAATTGTTCTTCATTAAGCTCAGACAAGTAATCCAACATTTTTCTTCTTTCTTGCCTGGAAAGATTTTCAGGATCCTTAAGAAATAAGACAGGATCTTTAGCCGACCTAAATTGAACTCCTTGATGCAAAGAACTTAAAAAGCCGTTACCCCACAATCTTGAGTACAAAGGCTGACCTTTTGGTCTCCCAGTTCCTCTGGAAAGTAATACAACAAATGATGGTAAGTTTTTATTTAGACTACCAAGTCCATAGCTAAGCCAAGAACCCATACTAGGTCTTCCAGGTTGTTGAGATCCAGTTTGGAAAAATGTTACTGCAGGATCATGATTTATAGCTTCAGTATTCATCGATTTAATAAAACACAATTCATCTACAACTTTACTGAGATATGGCAGAAGGTCACTAACCCATGCTCTAGATTCGCCATATTGTTTAAATTTAGTTACCCCTCCAACAAGTGAAAACTTATCTTGTCCTGAGGTCATTCCAGTAAGTCTTTGCCCCATTCTAACAGATTCGGGTAAATCAATTCCTCTCATGTCAGTTAGTTTTGGCTTATAATCGAAGAGATCTTGCTGTGCTGGTCCACCACTTTGAAATAGATAAATAATCCTTTTTGCTTTGGGTGCAAAATGTGGAAGATTTAATTGATTTTTAATAATCGAGAAAGGATCTTCATTTGAACTTTCAAAAGGATTAACAATTGAACCTAATGCTAATCCACCAATGCATAGACCTGTTTTTTTTAAAAAATTACGTCTATTATTATTTATAAAATGTTTATGTAATTCTTGCATTAGCTTTTTTGACTGGTTTCATCTAAGTTATAAATTAACATACAAAGTTTATCAAACGCCACAGATTCTTCATTTAATAAATTTTCATCATCAAAATATTCTTCTAGCATTGTAACTTCTTTCTTGTTAGGCTTCCTTCCTGTAATGGTCCTATACACAATATTTATTTTTTCATTTAAGGATAATTTTTTATAAAAAATATTCGATGAAAGATGAAGAGCAGCTTTTTGAAATTCTGGATTGTTCATTAATGTTAATGATTGTAATGGTGTACTAGTGTTCTGTCTTTTAACTTCACAATTATCTCTGGATGCAGCATCAAAAATCATCATCGTAGGAGGTGGAACTGTCCTTTTCCAAAATGTATATAAACTTCTCCTATATAAATTTTCCCCACTACTCATTACGTATTTAGCTAGGCTTCCACCACCACCGCCAGTAACTTCATCCCACAGACCATCAGGCTGTAATGGCTTTACACTTGGACCACCTAATTTATTAACCAATAAACCACTTGTTTTTAAGAAATTATCTCTTATCATTTCAGCAGATAATTTTTGTCTTGGGTATCTAGATAAGTAAACATTTTCTGGATCAATTTTATAATTTAAGTCAGTAGTTACGCTTGACTGTCTGTATGTTGATGACATAACTATTCTCTTGATAAATTTTTTAGTATCCCATTTATCTTCGTTTTGATAAGTCACAGCTAACCAGTCAAGCAACTCAGGGTTTATAGGTCTATTACCTTGACTTCCAAAATCATCAGGCGTAGCAACAATACCAACTCCAAAAAATTGTTGCCATATTCTGTTTACAACCACTCTTGAGGTTAAAGGGTTTTCGTCCGAAAAAAACCATTTTGCTAAATCTAATCGATTACTATTTTCTTTTTTTAATGGAAGCACAGCAGATGGAGTCATATTTTTGACTTCATTCATTTGTAAATTATAAAGTCCTCTATTTAAAACATATGTCTTTCTAAGGTTCTCCGTTTCTTTCATAACCATGAAAGTAACTTTATCTAGGCTGTCAGGAAGTTTTATAAAATCTAGTCCTTCATTTAATTCATTCTTAGATACTGTTATTTTTGGTTCAGGTGCGAAGTCGCCGTATGCGATAAGACCTTTTTCATTTATGTTATTAAAAAAACCATAAAAGCCATAAAATTCATCATGTGTAATATTATCATATTTATGACTGTGGCATCTGGCACATTCCATAGTAAGCCCCATCATTAATTTTGAAGTTGTAATTGCTCTATCAGCAACATACTCAACTCGATATTCTTCGGGGATTACGCCACCCTCTTGAGTTATTTTATGATTTCTATTAAATCCAGTTGCAATTATTTGCTCTTTTGTAGCGTTTGGAATTAAATCTCCAGCTAGTTGCCAAGTAATAAATTCATCATATGGAAGGTTTTTATTGTATGCATGAATTACCCAATCTCTCCATGGCCACATAGTTCTTTCAGTATCATCTTGATAACCATGGCTATCTCCATATCTTGCAATATCCATCCATATTGACGCCATTCTTTCTCCATAGTTTTGAGATTTAAGAAGTTCATCAACAACCTTTTCGTATGAATTTTCTGACTTATCATTTAAAAACTGATCAATGTCATCTATTGACGGAGGTAGTCCTACAATATCAAAATACAATCTCCTCAATAGAATTTCTTTTGATTCTGTTTTTGAAAATTCTAAATTTTGATTTTCAATATTTTTTGCGATGAAAATATCAATTTCATTTTTTACCCACTGATTGTTTTGAATTTGTGGTATTTCTGGTTTTTCAGGTTTGATGAATGACCAATGTTTTTTCCATTCTGCACCTTGGAGTATCCATTTTTTTAAAATATTTTTTTCGTAATCGGATAAACTCAAGTTTGACTCAGGAGGTGGCATTACAATGGATTTATTTTCATGAAAAATTCTCCTAATCATTTCACTTTCTTCTAAATTATCTAAATCAATAACCCTTTTTATAAGGTCTTCTGTCATTTGATAAAGTCCTTCTTTAGTATCAAGCCTCAAATTAGCTTTTCTCTGCTTATCATCAGGACCATGACAAGCGAAACATTTATCGGAAAGAATTGGATTAACATGAAAATTAAAATCGATGGTTTCTGGAACATTTGAGACATTTATAATCTCATAGTCAGCGTTAGAATTATCAATATAATCGTCACTGAATTTATCAGAGCTAAAATATTTTAATAGGATTATTAAAATAAATGGAACTACAAAAAAAGCCGCATTTTTTTTCATATTACACCATATCTAATTTAAAAAAAATTAGTTATTAGTGTCTAAAAAAATTGATATCAACTCTTCCATAACCTTGTAACCTTCCTTATTTGGATGAACTAAATCGTCTTCAGTCGTATGTTCGGGGACCTTTAGACCTCCATTTCCATCATTCATTTCTGAATGGTAATCAACATATTGAATTTTGTTATCTAAACAGTATTTTTCTAAAATAGAATTTAACTTAATAACTTTTTCAGCAACGTTTTTTATGGATGGTGACCATGGAAATGCTTTAGCAGGTAAAACAGAACAAATAAATACTTCAATATTATTTGATTTAGCTATTTCACTCATTGAAAATATATTCTCTGCAATATTCTCAATTTTTATAGGACCTGTATTCCCTGCAATATCATTGATTCCTGCTAATATTACTACTGACTTTGGTTTAAGACTTACTACATCTGGTTTGAATCTAATTAACATTTGAGGTGTAGTTTGACCACTAATTCCTCTGTTAACATAAGGATTATCAATAAAGAAATCTGGATCAAAGTTTGACCAACCCTCAGTAATTGAGTTGCCCATAAAAACCACTCTGTTTTCATCTATTACATTCATCAGTTTTTTGTTGGATTCATCATATTTAGAGAGGTTTGCCCAATCATCAAGTGTGCCTCCACCTTGAATAAAAACAGAATTACTTCCCTTTTCATTATTACATGATGATAGACTTAAAATCATTATTGATAGTATTAAATATTTATTCATTTGTTTTTTGTTTTTGAATGTATCCATTTTAGAAAATCTTTTTCTGCAAAAGCTGTATCCCAACTATTATGTCCAACATTTTCATAAATGGTAATTTTAGGATTACCCCCAGCATTTAAAATTGCATTAGCCATTTTTAATGATTGTTGTGGCAAAACAACTTTATCAGCTGATCCATGGAAAATCCAAATAGCAACTTTCTTTGCAAAATTTTCAACTGAGCTTGGATCTCCATCTCCACAAATTGGGGTTGCTGCAGCAAACATTTCAGGTCTTGCATTTAAAATTGAAAAAGTACCAAGACCCCCCATTGAAAGACCACTTACATAAATTTTGTTTGTATCGACATCTTGTCTTTCGATAAAAATATCCATGAGTTTTATCACAAGTTCAAGGGATTTAGACCTTTTTACATTGTAATCGTATTTGTATGGATCGTAATACCCTCCCCACCAATCATTTTTTGGAGATTGTGGAAAAATAACCCATGATTTATATTTTTTTCTATTGGTGTTGTTTAAGAATAGATTTGATCCATGAAATAACTGTAATTCATTATCATTTCCTCTTTCACCTGCACCATGTAAAAAAAGATGTAATGGATATTTTTCATTTGCATCATAATCTAAAGGAGCTAAAATTCTGTATCTGAGAGTATCATTCTCAACTATGAATTTTTTTTTCTCAAAAAGTTCTGTTTGAGAAAATAATAAAAACGGAAAAAAAATTAAAATAAATTTTTTATAATTCTTCATCATCACTTGGGAGTCTTATGTTTTCAACAAGCTTTATAATTTTTTCAGGTGGAGATGCTGTAAAATTTGCAACTGTTATAGAAACAATTAAATTGATAAGCATTGCTATTGTTCCAAATCCCTCAGGTGATACACCAAACCACCAATCATCTGAGCTTCCACCACCAAACCAGCCAAATTTAAATTTAGTCATATAAAAAAGCATTGATAAAATTCCAATTAGCATACCAGAAATAGCCCCTTCTTTGTTCATTTTTTTATAAAAAATTCCCAATACAATTGCAGGAAAAAATGATGCCGCTGCCAAACCAAAAGCCAACGCAACTGTAGCAGCAACAAAGTCAGGTGGATTTATTCCAAAATATCCAGCCAGCATAACTGCAAAAAAAGCAGATACTCTAGCAGCAATTAATTCTCCTTTATCACTGATTTCTGGATTAATTATTCTTTTAATTAAATCATGTGAAATTGAAGATGAAATAACAAGTAAAAGTCCTGCAGCAGTTGATAGTGCAGCTGCAATTGCACCAGCAGCTAAAAGTGCGATAACCCAATTTGGAAGTTGGGCAATTTCAGGGTTAGCTAAAACCATTATATCTTTATCTATTGTTAATTCATTTAATTGTTCATCACCTAGATATTGAATTATATTGTCATTATTTTTATCATCATATTTTAATAGACCAGTATCTTCCCATTTTTTAAACCAGTAAGGCATTGTTGAGTAATCTTTTTCTGAAACTGTCTCAATTAAATTTGTTCTAGCAAAAACTGCAATAGCAGGTGCTGTTGTGTAAAGTATTGCTATAAATAGTAGTGCCCATCCTGCAGATTTTCTTGCATCGCTGACTTTTTTTACAGTAAAAAATCTAACAATAACGTGCGGAAGTCCAGCAGTTCCAATCATTAGGGCAGCAGTTATTAGAAAAACATCTAAAGTAGATTTGGATCCAGATGTATACTCACTAAACCCTAATTCTTGATGAAGACCATTTAATTTATCAAGTAAGTAAACTCCATCAGTTGATTCAGATCCAAAACCAAGTTGTGGTATTGGATTTCCAGTCATCTGAATAGATATAAAAATTGCAGGCACCATGAATGCAAAAATTAAAACACAATATTGAGCAACCTGTGTGTAAGTTATTCCCTTCATACCACCTAGAATAGCATAAAAAAGAACTATGCCCATTCCAATAAATACACCTGAATTTATATCAACTTCTAAGTATCTAGAAAAAACAATTCCTACCCCTCTCATCTGACCAGCTATATAGGTAAATGAAACGATTAATGCACAAAAAACAGCTACAGTTCTAGCAACATTAGAGTAGTACCGATCCCCAATAAAATCAGGTACAGTAAATTTTCCAAACTTTCTTAAATATGGTGCGAGTAATAATGCAAGTAAAACATATCCACCAGTCCAACCCATTAAATAAACTGATCCATCGTATCCAATAAAAGATATAATTCCTGCCATGGAAATGAAGGATGCTGCACTCATCCAATCAGCTGCAGTGGCCATACCATTTGCAATAGGATTAACTCCTTTTCCAGCTATGTAAAATTCATTTGTAGACCCTGCCCTTGACCATATAGCTATACCTATGTATAGAGCAAAAGTCAAACCTACAATTATCCAAATCCAAATTTGTAAAGACATTATGATTTATTTTTTAGACCTATAAAATTTATCAAGTCTATTCATCAAAAAAATGTAAACAAAAATTAAAATAACAAAGGTGTATATCGAACCTTGCTGAGCAAACCAAAATCCAAGTTTGAAACCAAAAAATTGAATTTCATTTAATTGATCAGCTAAAAGTATTCCAAAACCAAATGAAACTATAAACCAAATTGATAAAAGTATGGTTAAGTATCTAAGATTTTTTTTCCAGTAAATTTCAGCTTTATTGTTTTTCATCCTTGATGTATGTAATTTAGTAATAATTTGTTTCAATTAAAAGTGAATAAAATCGATAATATATTTCAATTTTTTTTAGTTTTTGTTTTATTGCTTTTGTTAGGTTGTGATTCCAATAAAAAATCACAAAACATTAGTTCTATAGTCAAGGATGGAATGGTTTTTATTGAGGGAGGAAATTTTTTTATGGGAGGTGATAATGAAGAAGCAAGGAGTGATGAATTTCCAAAACACAGTGTTGAAGTAAGTTCATTTTGGATGGATCAAACTGAAGTTACAAATGCTCAGTTTAAAAAATTTGTTGATGAAACTGGATATATTACAACTGCAGAAAGAAAAATTAATTGGGATGAAATTAAATCTGCATTGCCACCAGGTACACCAAAACCAGATGATAGTTTACTTGAGCCTGCTTCACTAGTATTTAGCGAGGTTCAGACTGAAAACTTAAATGATTACTCAAAATGGTGGTCATTAGTTAGAAATGCAAATTGGAGACAACCATTTGGGCCAGATAGTGATATTTTGGGTAAAGATGATTATCCTGTGGTTCATGTAAGTTGGGAAGATGCAATAGCATATTGTAATTGGTCAGGAAAAAGATTACCAACAGAGGCAGAATTTGAATATGCATCAAGAGGAGGTAAATCAAACAAAATTTACAGTTGGGGAAATGAAAAAATTGATGAAGTTGATTATAAAGCAAACAGTTGGAATGGTAGCTTTCCTAATACCAATACTATCTTAGATAAATTTTATTATTCATCTCCTGTTAAATCATTTTCACCTAATGGATATGGACTTTATGATATTGGTGGTAATGTTTGGGAGTGGTGTTTTGATTGGTATCACTCTGAATATTATTCAATGTTACCAAAGAGAGGTGCAGTAAATCCTCAAGGTCCTGATAGTAGTTATGATCCAGTTGAACCCTATAGTCAAAAGAAGGTAATTCGAGGTGGTAGTTTTTTATGTAATGATTCTTATTGTAGTGGATATCGTAATGCAGCAAGAATGAAAACAACACCTGACTCAAGCTCATTACACACAGGTTTTAGAACAGTTTACTCAGATTAAAAAGTAAATGCCCAAACCTTTTGAGATGATTTGGGCATTTAAAACAACAACTAACCAAAAAATATTATGTATTCTGTTATGTAGAAATCATTAATCATGCCAAACTTTACATTTAAGTGTTTTTTAACATGTCTTTGTATGAAAAAATCGTTTTATAACCTTTTTCTTCAAAATATTTTTTGGTATTAATTGGGCCTGCAGCTAAAATAAAATCACCTCCCCAGGCTCCTAAGCTTTTAATTTCTCCTGGGTAATCTGAAAAATAAATTTCCTTTACCATTCTCTTTTTCAATTGAGTTGATAAAATTTTTTCGTGTTCTAAAATCAAACTTTTAAAACTTTGAAAATTTTCAGAATCTATCAATTTTTGAGAAATTGAAGATATAGTATCAATTATGTTTTTATCATTTTTAATATTATCATTAAAATAACTAATCTCCTTATCAGTTTGTTGTTTTTTGTTCATATAAACAAAGAATAATTGTTCATGAAACATTGGTTTAAAATTAACAAGTTCATATACAGGTTTTTTATTTTCTAGTTTGTATAAAATTGGACCTTCTGATTGACCAGATGCAATATCATAACCACTACCTGTACTTATAGACCAAAGTAAATCATAGGGATTAATTTTTGCCCAGCTAGATATATTATTAATTAATGTTGATGACGATCCAAGCCCCCAATTTTTATCAAAATTCATTTTTGATTCAACTTTGAATCCGTGATTCGATTTAAGAAAACTTCGATTTATTTTTTTTGCATTTAAAAGTAGATTTTGTAAAAAAATGGTCTCTTTATTTTTAGATTTTAAAATTTCTAAATCAGGAATGCTAAATTTTGTATCAATCCAAAGTTCATTGTTATGATCAAAACTCTTCCAAACTAAATTTTTTTCATTTAAATCTTCAATTTTTAATGTCTGAAAAAATTTGGTAGGAATACAAAGTGAGTGAGCACCCTTTAAGATAAAATACTCTCCAGTTATTAAAAGTTTTCCATGACTTTTAAATTTTAAGCTCATTTCTTCTCAATTTAGTTAGAGCATTTTCAGCCTTACGAAAACTAACTTTATGTTTTTTAAAATATTCAACTAATATTTTCTTTTCACTATTATCAGCATCTAATGAATTCAAGATATTAATTAAATGCATTTTCATATGTCCAAGTTGAATTCCAGATGTGATTAAAGATCTTAATGCAGCAAAATTTTGAGCAAGACCAGCAACCACAATAATTCTCATAAGGTCTTTTGCGGATGGGTTTTTTAATAATTTTAAAGACCATTTTACTAAAGGATGTAGATTTGTAATACCACCCACAGTTCCAACTGCTATAGGAATTTCCATCCAAAAAACAAACTCATCTTTTTGAACTGTAGCATAAGATAGACTTGTATAATTACCATTTTTTGAAGCATAAGCATGAGCACATGCTTCAACTGCTCTAAAATCATTTCCAGTTGCAATAACTACAGAGTCTATTCCGTTCATGATTCCTTTGTTGTGGGTTACGGCTCTGCCAATATCATTATTTGCAATTTTAATTGCGTCAACGAATTTTTGAGCAAATATCTTTGGATCATGAATATCTTTATTTTTTAGCTCATCAACTTTACACCTAACTTCAGCTCTAACTAAACATTCAGGTACATAGTTAGAAAGTATACTCATTATAATTTCTAGCTTTTCATCTTTTTCAAATAACTTTGAATTTAAGAATTCAGTCTCAAATGTTTTTGCGTATTGCTCAAGGCATGAATTTATGAAATTTGCTCCCATTGAATCTACTGTGTTAAATCGAGAACTTATTTGATAATAATTTTCGACATCACTTGTTTTATCAATCAATTCAATATCCAAAATTCCTCCCCCTCTTTTCTTCATATTTTTGTTAATTTCTGAACAATCAGATATCAACCTTTTTTTTATTTGTTTAAAAAATTTAAACATTCTTTCTTTATAACCATCATATTTAAAATGAACTTGTCCACTTTTAATTACGTCAATAATTTCCGTTTTAAATCCACCTCTTTTTGACCAGAACTTAGCCGATTTGCAAGCAGCTGCAACAACGGAACTTTCCTCTGTTACCATAGGAATAGTATAGTTTTTTTTATCTATAATAAAATTAGGAGCAATAGCAAGAGGAAGAAAAAAATTTGAAATTGTATTTTCAGAAAATTCATCATGAATTTTCTGAAGCTCAATGTGATTAGACCAATATTTTTTAAGAAGTTCGGAATCGCTTTCAGAGGAATTAAAAAAATTATTGATCACCCAATCAATTTTTTCATTTTTATCAAGCTTTGAAAATCCCTCTTTCATAGATTTAGCTAAGATAGTTATTGTTATATTCTTTTAATAGACATATATTTAAAAGTCCTTAAATTATACATCATGAATAAAAAATTAAAATCAACTATTTTTTTATTTTCAATTTTAATAATAGGTTATGTTATAATCGTATTTGGCTCCAAATCTTCAAATGATGAATCTAGTCCAAATATTATATATATTTTGGCTGATGATCTTGGTTATGGTGAATTGGGAGTATATGGGCAAAAGATTATTGAAACTCCTAACATAGATGCTCTTGCAAAAAATGGTTTATTATTTACTGATCATTATACCGGATCCCCAGTTTGTGCACCAGCAAGAAGTGTACTTATGACAGGTCAACATTCTGGCCACACTCACATTAGAAATAATGGAGAGTGGTCTGAAAGAGGTAATGTTTGGAGTTTTGAAGCTATGTTTAATGATCCTTCACTTGAGGGTCAAAGGCCTCTCCCTGACTCAACAGTTACTGTAGCTAAAGTTTTCAAAGATAATGGGTATAAAACTGGAATGGTAGGTAAATGGGGGTTAGGTGCTCCACATACTAATAGTATTCCAAATTTGATGGGTTTTGATTTTTTTTATGGATATAATTGTCAAAGACAAGCTCATACATTTTATCCTACACATTTATGGAAAAATACTGAAAAGGATATTTTGAATAACTACATAGTAACAAAACAAGAAGGTCTTGATTCAGGTGCAGATATAAATTCAGAAGAAAGCTATAAAAAATATAATCAAGCTGATTATTCAGCAACATTGATGCATAACGAAGCTTTAAATTTTATTGATGAGAATAAAAATTCAAATTTCTTTCTTTATTATGCTTCACCAATTCCACATTTACCTTTACAAGCTCCTAAAGAATGGGTTAATTATTACAGAGAAAAAATAGGGCCTGAAAAACCCTATGTTGGTAGATCTTATTATCCCAATCAGTATCCAAAAGCTACATATGCTGCAATGATCTCTTACCTAGATCAACAAGTTGGAGAAATCGTTGAGAAGCTTAAAGAGATTGGTAAATATGAAAATACTTTGATAATTTTTACAAGTGACAATGGCCCAACACATGTAAATCATGTTGATATCGATTATTTTAATAGTGCAGGCATCTTAAATGGTGATAGAAAAAGAGTAAAGGGTAGAGTTTATGAAGGAGGAATTAGAGTGCCTATGATTGCACATTGGCCTGACCAAATTAAAAATGAAAGAATAACTAATCATATTTCTGCTTTTCAAGATTTTTATGCAACTGTCGTAGATATTTTAAAAATAAATAAACCTAGTTATATTGACGGACTTAGTTTTTTGCCTATTTTAACTAATAAAAATCAAAAAAAACATGAATACTTGTATTGGGAATTTTCAACTCAAAGCGGTCAACAAGCTGTAAGGTATGGAAAATGGAAAGGTGTTAAAACCAATCTTCAAAATGGTCCACAAACTTTGCAATTATATAATCTTGATGATGATATTAAGGAATTAACAAATGTTTCAAATGATTATCCTGATATTGTTAAAAAAATTGAATCCATTATTTTGAATGCTAGAACGACACCATCACTTGAAAAATTTAAAATTAAAGCTTTAGATAATTAAATATGACAAAAACAATTGTAGTGTTAGCAGCTGGAATGTCTTCCAGAATGAAAAAATCTGTTGACTCAAATATAGATGATAGTAAAGCAAACGAGGCTAACAATAAAAGCAAATCCTTAATTACATTTGGTAACAAGCCATTTATATATTTTCTTCTTAAAAACATATTGGATGCAGGTTTTGAAACCGTGATTATGGTTGTTGGAAAGGATTTTCAAGATTTTAAAAATCAAATAGACGAATTAAAATTACCTTCAAAAATTGAAGTTAAATATGCAATTCAGAAAATTCCTAATGATAGAGTTAAGCCTTTTGGAACCGCAGATGCTGTCTCACAAACAATGCAACAATTACCTGAATTACAAAAAACTAGTTTTTGTGTATGTAATAGTGATAATTTATATTCAACTTCATCTCTTAAGTTAATTAGAGAAAATAGTTTTGAAAATGCAGTTTTAGCGTACGATAGAGATTCTTTAGATTTTCCAAAAGAGAGAGTATCCTCATTCTCAATCTTAATGATGGATGCTGAATTTAATTTGGTAAATTTTATTGAAAAACCAACACCAGAACAAGTCTCCGAGAATATTGATGAAAATGGAAAAATTAGGGTAAGTATGAATATCTTTAAATTTAATGGTAATCAGTCTTTTGATTTCATAAAAAATTGCCCTATTAATCCTATAAGAAATGAAAAAGAGTTACCATCAGCTTTAGTTAATATGATAAGTGAAGATGGTTTGTATATGAGGGGTATTCCTATTGCTGAGCATGTACCAGATTTGACATCAAAAGCTGATATCAATTCTATTCAAAAATTAATTGATTCTAATTGATATAAGGTGAAATTATTTTCTAAATTTAAAGGGTGATAGAATTAAGCTTAATAGATAAAAGTATTATAATTTTCTTTTTTGTTTTAGTACTTGCTATTGGTTTTGCTGTTTCAAAAAAATCATCTAAAAGCACTTCAGAATATTTTCTTTCAGGTCGTACTTTACCTTGGTGGCTTTTAGGCTTGTCAATGGTTGCAACTACTTTCTCAACTGATACACCAAATTTAGTAACAGACATTGTTAGAACTAATGGAGTTTCAGGAAATTGGGTCTGGTGGGTTTTTCTTTTGACTGGTTTACTTACGGTTTTTGTTTATGCAAAATTATGGAGAAGGTCAGACGTTTCTACCGACATGGAGTTTTATGAATTAAGATACAGTGGAAAGGCTGGCAGATTTTTAAGAGGTTTTAGATCAATATATCTTGGAATTATTTTTAATGTTTTGGCAATGGCCGGTGTTACTTTAGCTGCAATAAAAATTGGAGCTATAATGCTTGATTTATCAGCTATTGAGACAGTGCTTTATGCAGGTGGTGTTACTCTTATTTTTAGTACTGCCGGAGGATTTAGAGGAGTAGTCTACACTGATTTTATTTTATTTTTTACAGCAATGGCAGGATCAATTGGAGCTGCAGTTTATCTGGTAAATTTACCTGAAGTTGGAGGTATTGATTCTATAATTAATAATGAAAGTATTGCTGATAAAATTTCAATGTTTCCTGATTTAACGGACAAGGAAACTCTATGGACCTTGTTAATAATTCCTTTTGCTGTTCAATGGTGGAGTTCATGGTATCCTGGTGCTGAACCTGGTGGTGGAGGATATATAGCTCAGAGAATGCTTGCAGCAAAAAATGAAAATCATGCCCTAGGCGCAACTCTTTTTTTTAACATAATGCATTATGCGCTAAGACCGTGGCCATGGATAATTGTTGCTCTCGCTTCTTTAGTTGTTTTTCCTGATATAGCATCTTTGAGTGAAGCATTTCCAAATATTTCTGAGGATAAGTTAGGACAGGATTTGGCATACCCAGCAATGTTAACTTTACTTCCAACTGGACTTCTTGGACTTGTACTTGCATCATTAATATCAGCTTATATGTCAACAATTTCAACACACCTAAACTGGGGTTCATCTTACGTAGTTAATGATTTCTATTTACAACTAATTAATAAAAATGCTAATCAAAAGGAATTGGTTAATGTTGGTAGGTTATCGGTTGTTATTTTGATGATTGTCAGTTCTATTATTGCTATTTCACTTACAAATGCATATCAACTTTTCGATATAATTCTAATGTTTGGAGCTGGAACAGGTTCAATTTTCATACTTAGATGGTTCTGGTGGAGGATAAATGCATGGAGCGAAATTGCTGCAATGTTAAGCTCTGGAATTATTTCTATTGCACTGACAAATGAATCAATATTCAATTTGATTTTCAATGATAATATGTTGCCAGCTTATATGAAGTTCCCATCCATAGTACTGGTAACTACGTTAATTTGGTTAATAGTTACATATATTACACCTTCAGATGATACTGAAACTCTTGTAAAGTTTTACAATAAAACAAAACCTGGTGGACCTGGATGGAATATTATCAAAAATAATTCTGGTATTAGTAATCAAAAAGAAGATTGGATTGTACCTAGGGGAATAATATGTATGATTATTGGATGTATATCAATATACAGTGCATTGTTTTCAACAGGTTATCTTATATATGGTGAAATTAATTTAGGTTTAATATTTTTATTAATTACAATAATTTCAGGATATCTATTATTTAAATATTCTAAAAAAATTATGCAGTAAGATTTATGAATCCAAACTCAATCAAATATAAAAACCCCGGCTCTTCATCAACTACTCGTTTTGAAAGAATTCACACTGTAATTTTTGATAATAAAGAAAATGCTGAACTTTTAATTGCAAAGGAAATAATACAACTTATTCAAAAAAATAATAAAAAAAATAAAAAGACCGTTCTAGGATTAGCAACAGGGTCCTCACCTAAAGGTGTTTACAAGAACTTGATTGAAATTCATAAAAAAGAAAAAGTTAGTTTCAAAAAAGTAGTAACATTTAATCTTGATGAGTATTACGGTATTTCTAAAGATCATAAGGAAAGTTATAATCAATTTATGGATGAGAACCTATTTAATCATACAGATATTGATCGAAATAATATTCATATACCAGACGGTGATCTGAATAAGAAAGTAATTGATAACTTTTGTAAAGATTATGAAAAAAAGATTAAATCTTGTGGTGGGATTGATATTCAAATTTTAGGAATTGGAGCAAATGGCCATATTGGATTTAATGAACCTGGATCAAATTTAAATTCAATAACAAGGTTAGTTAAACTAGATTACCAAACTCGACACGATGCAAGGCTAAATTTTAATGGAATCAAGAATGTTCCCTCATCTGCAATAACAATGGGCATCAAAACAATTTTAACTTCTAAGAGGATTATTTTAATGGCTTGGGGAAAAAGTAAATCAAATGCCATAAAAAAAACAGTTGAAGTTAGACAAAATGTCAATGTACCCGCAAGCTTAATTCAGTCTCATAATAACGCAACTATCGTCCTGGATATGGATTCCTCATCATTACTTACCCGAATATCACAGCCTTGGCAAGTTGGTGAACAAACTTTGGATGAAGAAATAAAAAATAGAGCTATTCACTGGCTTTCAAGCAAAACTGAAAAACCAATATTGAGACTTACTGAAAAAGATTACAACCAAAATAATCTCTCAGATTTATTAGTCCAAAAATCTCACTATGACATAAACTTGGAGGCCTTCAATAAATTACAAAGAACAATTACTGGATGGCCTGGTGGTAAACCTAATGCGGATGATACACATAGACCAGAAAGAAAAAATCCAGCCAAAAAGAGAGTTATAATTTTCAGTCCTCATCCTGATGATGATGTTGTTTCAATGGGTGGTACATTTGATAGGCTTGTAAGTCAAGGTCATGATGTCCATGTTGCCTATCAAACCTCTGGCAATATAGCAGTCTCTAATGAGGAGGTGTTAAAGTTTGTCGAGCTTTATGAAGATTTTTTTGATAGATCTTCAAGTTTAATCAGTGAATTAAAGAATTTATTATCTGATGAAAAGAAAATAATAAAAGACAGAAGTGTAAGAAAACTGGCGTCACTAATCAGAGAAAAAGAATCATTGGCAGCCACAAGATTTATAGGATTAAATGATTCTAATGTTCACTTTTTAAAATTACCTTTTTATGAGACTGGTAAAATTAAAAAGAATAAACCCACCTCAGATGATTTAAAAATTATGTGCGATTTAATTAAATCAATTAAACCACATCAAATATTTGCTGCAGGTGATTTAGCTGACCCCCACGGAACTCATAAGGTTTGTATTGAATTATTATTTCACTCTTTAAAAAATTTAAAGAAACTTAATTTTATGAAAGACTGTTGGGTTTGGTTATATAGAGGCGCTTGGCATGAGTGGGATTCACATGAAATTGATATGGCAGTACCTTTAAGCCCTTTGCAAGTTTTAAGAAAAAGAAGAGCTATTTTTTATCATCAATCCCAAAATAATAGTGTTATGTTTCAAGGTGATGATGAAAGAGAGTTTTGGCAGAGAGTTGAAGATAGGAATAGAGAAATTGCCATAACCTATAATGACCTTGGTATGGCAGATTACCAAGCAATGGAAACATTTAGAAGATATCATTTCTAAAATTTTAATGGATATAATAAAAGAAGTTTGTGTTGATAATATTAGAGACGCAATAAATGCTGTTAAATTAGGAGCTGACCGAATTGAGTTTTGTTCAAAACTAGACGAGGATGGATTAACTCCCAGGATTGAAGATTTAATCTCAATAAAAAAAATTGTTAAGTGTCCAATTCGAGTTATGGTTAGACCTCATTCAAGGTCATTTGTATACAGTGAACAAGATTTGAAAGAAATGAAAAAAACAATTAATCTATGCAATCAACATAATTTTGATGGAGTTGTTTTTGGATGTTTGGATGAAAACATGGAGCTAGACATAAAAAAAATCAAATATTTAACTGATTTATCAAAACCTTTAAAAGTAATTATTCATAAAGCAATTGACTTGACCTCATCTACTTTAAATTCTCTAAAACAATTAATTGAAATTAAACAAATCAATGGAGTTCTTTCCTCTGGGGGTGCTGATAATGCCGAACATGGATTAGATAACTTAAAAAAAATGATAGCAATCTCACCACCCGAATTTGAAGTTATTTCAGCTGGAAAAATTACCAATGAAAATCTAGATTATTTGCATGAAAAAATTCAAGGAAAGTTTTACCATGGAAAAAAAATCGTTGGTAAATTATAATTAAATAAATACATTTAAAAAAAATAAAAATATGATTGGAGCTCAATTTAATGGATCAGAACTAAATCAAAAAACAATTTTTGATCACCCAACTGGGTTATTTGTATTGTTTTTTACTGAAATGTGGGAACGATTTAGCTATTATGGAATGAGAGCAATTCTTGTTCTTTTTCTTACTTCATCAATAATGAATGAAGGTTGGGGATGGGAAAGAGAAGATGCACTTATTTTATATGGTTGGTATACTGGACTTGTTTATTTTACTCCACTAATTGGGGGGATATTAGCTGATAAATTTTTAGGTTATAGAAATGCAACGGTAATGGGTGCTTTTATTATGGCTTTAGGCCATGGTTCAATGGCTCTTGAATATTTTGCTGATACTTTTTTCTTTCTTGGTATTGCATTATTGATAATAGGAAATGGTTTATTTAAACCAAATATTTCTTCAATTGTTGGTCAGCTCTATAAAGATGATGATATTAGAAAAGATGGAGCTTATACAATTTTTTACATGGGCATAAACTGTGGGGCATTTTTAGGAATTCTTTTGTGTGGATATTTAGGTGAGAAAGTTGGATGGCATTGGGGATTCGGACTTGCAGGAATCTTTATGTTCTTCGGTATGTTACAATTTTATTTTGCCCAAAATATATTTGGTTCAATTGGTTTAAAACCAGAAAAAAAAGTAGATAAAGAAAATGAAGAAAAAACTAAAACACCAATCACAAGCGTTGAATGGGATAGAATTTTAGTTATACTAGTTTTTTCAGCTGCCACCATATTTTTTTGGTGGGCTTTTGAACAAGCTGGTGGATCGATGACAATTTTTGCAAACGACTATACTGAAAGAAACTTAACAGGGGAATCATCTTTTATATTTAAAACAGTTAATACAATTATAACAATAGTACCAATGGTAGTTATCACATATGTATTATTTAGACTATTTCAGAATATTTTTCAAAAGTATTTCCTATCAAACATATTTCTTGGAACAAGTTTTGCTATAATTTGGGGAATAGTTATTTGGATGATTAACAATGAATTTAGTCAAGATGCAACTGAAATTCCAGCTTCATGGTTTTCTGTATTAAATTCCTTATTTATTATAATATTTGCTCCAATTTTTTCTAAGATTTGGGCATCAAAATATAATCCATCAGGTCCTGTAAAATTTTCTATTGGATTAATTCTCCTTGGTCTTGGATTTGGGTTTCTTGCATATGGTTCTATGTCAATTCCATTCGGGGCTCAAACTGCTAGCGTCAGTATATTTTGGTTAGTTTTTGCATATCTATTCCATACTCTTGGTGAGTTGTGCGTTTCACCAGTTGGATTATCGTATGTTAGTAAACTTGCACCTATTAGACTGGTAGGTTTAATGTTTGGTTTCTGGTTATTATCAAGTTTTTTTGCAAATCTTATTGGAGGTTTTACTGGAAGTTATATTAATGTAATTTCAGAGCAAGCAGGTTTATCAGGATTCTTTTTAATATTTACATTTATCCCAATTGGTGCGGGAATTGTGATGTTTTTATTGAATGGATTTTTAAAGAAAAAAATGCATGGCTTTAATTAGAAATAGTTTAATCCTTTTATTTTTTCTTTTTGAATTTTCTCATGCTCAACAAGTTAATTGGATGAGTATTGAGAAAGCGCAAGAATTACAAAAAACCAATCCAAAGAACATTATAATGGATATTTACACCGATTGGTGTGGTCCATGTAAATTGATGGATAAAAATACTTTTCAAAATCAAGAAGTAGCTAAGTTTCTAAATGATAATTTTTACGCCGTTAAGTTTAATGCGGAAGGAAATTCAGTTGTTAATTATAAAGGCAAGGTTTATAAAAATCCTGGATACAAAGAAACTAAATCCGCTAGGAATTCATCTCATAATTTTACCAGGTATTTAGGTGTGTATGGTTATCCTACAATTGTGTTCTTTGATAAAAATACTAATCCAATTGCTCCAATAACTGGATATTTGACTCCACAACAAATTGAGATTTATTTGAATTTATTTAGAGATGAAAAATACTTGCAAATAAAATCACAAGATGATTTCAAGGAGTTTTTAAACAATTTCGAGAGTAAGTTTAAAAGCTAATTATTTTTTATTTGCTTTTTCAATATAGAGATAAAGGGCCCTAGACATTGATGGTATTTTATTTAAAGGCGCTTCAATGTCAATTCTCAATCCAGCATTTTTGGCTGCATTAACCGTATTTTTTCCAAAAACTGCAATTCTAGTTTCATTTTGTTTAAAGTCAGGAAAATTTGAAAATAATGATTCAATTCCTGAGGGGCTGAAAAAAACTAAAATATCGTAGTATACATTTTTAAGGTTAGATAGATCACTAATAACAGTTTTATAAAAAACACCTTTAGTCCATTTTACTTCTAAATCATTTAATTTTTTTTCTATTCTTGGGGATAAAACATCAG
>CACGNO010000001.1 GCA_902574335.1 uncultured Bacteroidota bacterium | reverse complement strand
CACACAAAAATGGTTCAATTGGTAAAGTTGATAGCAATGGTAACTTTACTGTTTTTATAGATCAACTTCCAAATAATAGTGTAGCAAATGGGATTAGATTTGGAAAAAATCAAGAAATGTTTCTTGCAGATTACACTGGTCACAATGTTTTGATTATTGAGAAGGATGAAAAAATTGCTAGCGTTTATGCTAATGATTCAACTATTAATCAACCTAATGATTTAGCAATATGCTGTGATAATTTATTATTTGCTTCAGATCCAAGCTGGAAAACTAAAAGCGGTAATCTATTAAAGATAAAAGATGGTGAGATTACCTATCTAGAAAGGGATATGGGGACAACTAATGGAATAGAAGTTAGTCCTGATGAAACTAAATTATATGTTAATGAAAGTGTTCAAAAAAACATATGGGTTTATGACCTTGATTCTAATGGTAATATTTCAAACAAGAAATTATTTTACTCATTCGAAGATTACGGATTAGATGGAATGAGATGTGACAATCAGGGAAATTTGTATGTCACAAGACATGGTAAAGGAACTATTGTAAAATTATCAAGGGAAGGAGAGTTTTTGAGAGAAATAAAATTAAAAGGGAAAAAGCCTTCAAACCTTGCATTTGGTGGAAATGATGGAAAAACCATATATGTAACATTGCAAGATAGAGGATATATTGAAAGCTTTAGAGTTGAAAATGCTGGTAGAACATTTGATCAATCACTTTTGGGTTCCCTCAATTATATTGTAACCAGTGCAACCTCATCTTCACCCACTTATGATTAAAAAAACTTTTCTATTTGTTTTTTTTATTTTTTTAGCGTGTGAGGTTTCCAGTGAAAAAATTTTGATTCACAATGTTAATGTAATTGATCCTTTAGATGGAATTTCCAAGAACACTAATGTTGAAATTTCAAATAATAAAATTTCAAGAGTAGGTAAAAAAACTTCAATTTTTTATTCAAAAAAAATTGATGGAAGTGGTAAATACTTAATTCCAGGATTATGGGATAGTCACGTTCACCTTTATTTTGATCAAGAGTTAGCAAAAGATATGCCTATACTATTTTTAAAATTTGGTATTACTAGTATAAGGGATACTGGTGGAGATTTTAATTTTTTGGATAGTATAAAAAAGCTTTCAGAAAAATATCCCAAAAGCTATCCTCGCCTAAAAATATCAGGCCCCTTAATTGACGGAAAATTTAATGTTTATAATGGTGAAAGGCTACCAAATCTTTCTGTTAAAACAGAAAATGTTAAAGAAACTGAGAATGTTGTCAACAAACTAATTGCAAGTGGAGCTGATTTTTTAAAAGCTTACGAAATGTTATCGCCCGAGCAATTTGAAATTATAATGAAAATTGCAAAAAAGAAAAAAATAAATGTAACTGGACATATTCCACTTAGTATGGATATTGAAACAGCTTCAAATCTAGGTTTAAATAGTCTAGAACATATAAAAAACTTGGAGCTATGGGCTACAAAAGACAAAAATGAGCTTTTGAAAGTGAGAAGAGGTATGATGAAAAATACAAGAAATTTAAGTGGATTGAACTTAAGGGGAATGATTCATAATACTCAAAAAAATTATGCAATCAATAATTTGGATAAAGATGAAACTATAAAAATATACGAGGCTTTGGCTAAAAATAATACTTGGCAGGTTCCTACAATTTCAATTTATAAAGTTCCTATTTATAAAATATTTAAAGATGATTATTGGATTGAAAACTTAAAATACCTGCCAGAAAAAACTAGAGAAATATGGGAACAAAGAATTAACTTTTCAAATAATAATATAAATCCAAAACAAAAAGATTTTTCAGACTGGGTACAAACTACCACCAAAGAAATGCATGATTATGGTATTGAGTTTATGGCAGGAACCGATACTCCTTTAGGATTTTTGATTCCAGGTTTTAGTTTACATATCGAATTGGAATTATTAGTTGAAAGTGGAATGAGTGAACTGGACGCCATAAAGACAGCGACAATTAATCCATCAAGATACTTTAATATGGAAAATTATCTAGGCTTAATCAAAGAGGGATACATAGCAGATTTAATTTTACTTAATACTAATCCACTTAAAAATATAAAAAACACTTTGGATATATCTTTAGTTGTAAAAGATGGAAAGGTTTATGAAGATCCTTTAGAAATAGATAGATTATCCGAGAGCAACATCAAGACTCATCATCACAACGAAGCCTGCAATTAAACCCATTGTAGCCAAATCAGTGTTCCCACCTCTTTGACTCTCAGGAATAACTTCTTCAACAACAATAAAAATCATTGCCCCTGCAGCAAATGATAATGCATAGGGTAAAATAGGCCAAACTAATATTACTAACGCTGCACCAATCACGGCAAATATTGGTTCTACTATTGCTGAAAGTTGTCCCCATATCCATGATTTTTTTCTACTAAAACCTGCTCTTCTAACAGGCATAGAAACAGCAAAACCCTCAGGGAAATTTTGAATTCCAATTCCAATACCCAAAGCAACAGCAGCACCTAATGAATAAACATTAGCAAATTCTGGTATGACTAATGCACCAAAAGCAATACCAACTGCTAAACCCTCGGGAATATTATGAATTGCAATAGCTAGCACCAACAAAGAAGTTTTTTTGAGATCAGTTTTAGGTCCTTCAGCTTCATCTAATTTTCCAAAGACATGCAAGTGAGGAATAGCCTTATCAATAAAAAACATGAATAATGCTCCTATAAAAAATCCAATTGCTGGTGGTAAAAAAGGAGGTAAACTAGATTGTCCTAATTCATTTTGAACTTCAACGGCATCAATTGCAGGCGCTATTAGTGACCAAAAACTTGCTGCAATCATAACTCCACCAGTAAAACCTAATGCCATATCAAGAACTTTTCTATTGGAGGTTTTAAATAAAAAAACCAGAGCAGCTCCAAAAGCAGTCATAATCCATGTAAAAAGACCCGCGTATAGAGCCTGCATTATTGGACTTGTTTGAGATTGAAAAAATTCTAATATAAATTCCATTGATTTAATTTATTTGAAACTTTTCAGATTTTTGAAAGTCATTTCTTGTTCACAGGGTTAAATATATAAATTAATAATCTCTTGAGAGAAGCTTATTGCATATATCTATAAGACCTGTTTTATTATCATTTTTGATATTTAATTTTTCAATCAAACTAATAGCTTTAGATGAATATTCTTGTGATAATTTTCTTGTTTTAATATTGACCTCTTTGTCTTTGTAAAGAGAGGTAATTTTTTCAACTTTAGTGAGATCATCAAGTTTATTATCATCATAAATTTGATCTAAAAAACGGGAATCTTCTGATGAACTTATGTCCTTAAAAACATGGTACATTACTGTTTTTTTTCTCTTTATCACATCTCCCCCGATTTTCTTACCAATTAGTTTCTCATCACCAAATAAATCTAAATAGTCGTCTTGAATTTGAAATGCCAGTCCTAAATTCAAACCAATATCATAGAGCAACTCTAAATCACTTTCTGAGGCATTATTTACAATACCCCCCATCTTCAATGAAGACCCTAGAAGCACTGCAGTCTTATATTGTATCATTTGGATGTAATCTGAAAATTTTAAATCTTTTTCTTTTTCAAATTCAATATCTAGCTGTTGACCTTCACAGATTTTCAAAGCTGTATCATTAAAAATCTGAATCAATTTTTTTTGAATTTTAGATTCATAATTTTCTAAACATTTATAAGCTAATATTTGCATAGCATCTCCAGAAAGTATTGCTTGGTTAACATTCCATTTTATATGTACGGATTCATTTCCTCGTCTAATTTTTGATGAGTCCATAATATCGTCATGTACTAATGTGAAATTGTGAAAAACTTCATTTGCTAATGATGCTGGTAATGCATTTTTAATATCATCACTATATAAGCTACTTGATATAAGAGTAAGTAGAGGTCGAACTCTTTTTGATGGAAGTTTTAAAAAATATTTGATGGGTTTATAAACTGAATTATCATTTAAATCGTTTATAAAGGTCTCAATATAATCTTCGAATAATTTAATATGGTCTTTAAAACCTTCCATTATAATAAATGCTAAAATACATTATATAAATATTAAAAAGGTAAATTAGAGGTTTAGAAACTTATCAAACTTGTTTAGTTTTTATAGTTTCTTTTAGATATTTGTAAAATATGTACAGAAGTCATAATTGTGGAGAGCTAAAAATTAGTGATGTTGGTAAGAATGTTAAGCTTGCTGGATGGGTTCAAAAAATTAGAAACAAAGGGTTTTTAATTTGGATTGATCTTAGAGATAGATATGGGATAACACAGCTTATTATTAATTCTGAAAAAAGTACAAAAAAAGTTATTGAATCAGTAAAAGATATTGGTAGAGAATTTGTAATTCAAGTTGAAGGAGAGGTAATTAAAAGAGAAGCAGTTAATAAGAATATATCAACTGGAGAGATTGAAATTTTAGTTTCAGAAATATCTGTTTTAAACTCATCTAAAATTCCTCCTTTCACAATTGAAAATGATACTGACGGTGGAGAAGAGTTGAGAATGAAATATAGATATTTAGATTTAAGAAGATCTATTCTTAAGGACAATATTATTTTTAGAAATGAACTAACATTTCAAGTTCGTAAATATTTAAAAGAGCAAGGATTCATTGATATTGAAACTCCATATTTAATTAAATCGACACCTGAAGGAGCTAGAGATTTTGTAGTACCTTCAAGAATAAATCCGGGTGAGTTTTATGCCCTTCCCCAATCACCTCAAACATTTAAGCAGCTACTCATGGTTTCAGGATTTGACAAATATGTTCAAATTGTGAAGTGTTTTAGAGATGAAGATTTAAGGGCTGATAGACAACCTGAATTTACTCAAATTGATTGTGAAATGTCGTTTGTTAATCAAGAGGATGTTCTAAATACTTTTGAAGGTTTAGTACAAAATTTATTCAAAGTTTGTATTGGAGCGTCTTTAGAAAAATTCGATCGTATAGCTTACAGTGATGCTATGGAACTTTACGGATCAGACAAACCTGATACGCGATTTGGAATGCAGTTTCTAAACCTTTCGGAAAAGGCTAAAGGAAGTGGTTTCAAAATTTTTGATTCTAGTGAATCTATCTATGGTTTTAATATTGAAAACGGAGAATCTTTTTCAAGAAAAGAAATTGATTATTACACTGATTGGGTGAAGAGGCCTCAAATTGGTGCGCTCGGTTTGATTTGGATAAAACACAATCAGGATGGGACAATCAAATCTTCTATTGATAAATTTTTTAATGAAGAGCAACTAAAATCAATGACAGGTTCAAAAGCTGGTGATCTAACTTTTATAATTTCTGGGGACAAGAAAAAAACATTGACACAGCTCGGTTCTTTAAGAATACACGTTGCTGAAAAATTAGGTCTTCGTGATAAAAATAAATTTAACGCATTATGGGTAACTGACTTTCCTATGTTTGAATGGGATGAAGATTCTAAAAGATATCATGCAATGCATCACCCGTTTACATCACCAGTTGAAAATAAAATTGGGGAAGATCCTGGATCAACTCTAGCCAATGCTTATGACCTTGTAATTAATGGTAATGAAATAGGTGGCGGATCAATAAGAATTCATGATCAAAAACTTCAGGAAGAAGTTTTCTCAATTTTAGGATTTTCAAAAAAAGAAGCATTTGATCAATTTGGGTTTTTATTAGAAGCATTTAATTATGGTGCACCTCCACACGGTGGAATTGCATTTGGATTAGACAGGCTCGCTGCTGTAATGAATGGTGAAGAATCAATTAGAGATTACATAGCATTCCCTAAAAACAACAGTGGACGTGACGTTATGATTGATAGTCCATCTAAAATTGACAAAGATCAACTGGATGATTTAAATATAAAGCTCAAGTAATTGTTTACTAGAATTCTACTTTACATAATTTTTATTCTTGATGTTGCTCTACTATTTTTTGGTTTGTTCAAAAAAAATACAGACTTAGAGTTGGGCGAAAAATTAATTGGTAGTAGCGTTCTTATTTTTTGCTTTTTATTATTGCCCATTTTCCTCTATCATAGATATCGAAAAAGGAATTTAGAAGACTATATGTATAAGGACTAAAGTTTTTTAAGTTTTCTTTTTTTTATAAAAAAAGCATCTATTAGTAGTTTACACTCATTTGATAAAACACCATATGAAACTTTTGTTTTAGGATGTAATGTGGTCTTTAATTTTCTGTATCCCCTATGAGGATCACTGGCGCCAAAAACAAGTCTTGTTAATTGAGCCCAATACATAGCACCTGCACACATTTGACATGGTTCTAGGGTTACATATAATGTACAATCCTTTAAATATTTTCCACCCAAATAATTTGCTGCAGATGTTATAGCTTGCATTTCAGCGTGAGCAGTCACATCATTTAACATTTCAGTTAGATTATGAGCTCTAGCAATAATTTTATCATTAGAAACAATTACAGCACCAACTGGAACTTCATCTTTTTCAAATGCATACTTTGCCTCTGCAATTGCTTTATTCATAAAAAAAATATCTTTTTCTTTTTGATTCATTAGCTTAATTTTTTGTACCATTCAAGTGCTAAACCATCTGTTAAACTGGCTATAAAACAACTTACATCCAAAAGACTAGAATATAAGTCAGTGTCTTTATTTAGATATTCTTTTGGTATACACTCAAGAGCTAATTCGTCAAAGGCATTAACCTTATCATCTCTCCAATTTATTACTGAATTTGTAAAGGTTTTTAGAAGAAAATTTAAAACCTTATATCCCGTGAGTTCTTTTTCAATTACTTCTTTAGATTTATATACTTTTTCAACACTAATATCAATTATTCCGTCCATTTGAGCTTTAAAATTACTTGTTGACATTAAAGATTTATCAAATGATCCATCTAAAATTTTCTCTTCATTTTCAATATATATTTTAACTGCTTCATTGATTAAAGTGTTTATTGCTAAAGCTCTTAAGTATGCAATTCTCTGAGACTTTAATCCCATTTTGGAATACTTTTCCTTGTCGATCGTATCCTTAACTAATTTTACCAAATACTCTAAAGCATATTCTTCAGGAATCCAATCTAAATTTATTCCATCCTCAAAATCAATTAATGTGTAACAAATATCATCTGCTGCCTCGACTAGATAAGCTAGTGGATGTCTATTATAATTTGAGTCTCCAACTTTTAATCCAAGCTCACTTGCAACTTCATCAAAAAAATCATACTGATTAGAAAAGAACCCGTACTTTTTATCTTTAATATTTTTGGTTGGCTGCTCAGGTAAGGAAGCTTTTGGATATTTTGTAAAGGCACCTAAAGTTGCATAGCTTAATCTCAAACCACCTGGTGATCCAATTTTACTTTCTGTTAATATTTTAAAACCATTGGCATTTCCCTCAAAATTACATAGGTCATTATACTGAACTTTTGTTAACTCACTTTTATATTTTTGTCCGTCTCCAATTTTAAAAAAATCTCCTATAGAAGATTCACCGCTATGTCCAAAAGGAGGATTACCTATGTCATGTGCTAAACAAGCGGCTGCTACAATGCTTCCAAAATCGTTTACCTGAAATCCATGAGTTTGATTTAAGTACGGATATTTGTTCAATATATGCTGACCAACTGTCCGTCCTAAACTTCTACCAACAACAGAAACTTCTAAACTGTGTGTTAATCTTGTATGGACGAAACTGGTTTTTGAAAATGGTACAACTTGTGTTTTGTCTTGTAAAGTTCTAAAAAATGAAGAAAAAATAATTCTATCATAGTCAACATCAAATCCAACTCTGGTTTCATCCTGTTCAGATCTAAGTCTTTTTAAATTATCTCCCTGTCTTTTTAATGACAAAAGATTTTCCCATTTCATTTATGCAATTTAAATATTTTTAGTTACAGTTTAATTTTCATGAGTCGAGCGCTAGAGCTGCTGCTCTCATCTTCAGAGGTTATCCAGAATGTTTTTGAATCAACAATTTTTATAGCCTCTACTTGAGTTTTGCCAATTGGAATTTCATACATATCAATTTTATAATCTTTTTTACTTTCAAGATCAAAATTTTCAATTTTTAGAATATAATATTCATTGAATTTGAGAGTTCCAGTTAAAGCAAGAAGTTTTGTGTTTGGATCATAATCTCCTCCAGTTATGATTGACTGAGTATTCAAGCTTCCAATTTTTTTTGCTTCGTATTTGCCAGCAATTTTTGGTAAAGTGTATATCTCTGTAATTTTTTTGAGCTTATTTTTTGTAAGAATAATCAAATAGTCATCTATTGAAATTAAAGCTTCAGCATCATATTGAGATTGACTATATGCAGTAGTAAATTTGACTTGTTCAGGATAATTAAATTCAATTAATTCAACTTTACTCGATGATGGATCAATAGGAGTTTTTACAATTGATAAATTTTTTCTAGTATCAAAATTATTCCCCATGTTGGCTACATATAAAAACTCATCATCTTTAGTAATATCTTCCCAATCATTATTTTTTACCCCCTCTAAAGTTCTTTCAAAAACTATTTTACCTTTTTTATCTAGATAATATAATTTAGGGTCACCTCCCGAATCATTATGAGTAATGAATTGGTCATCCACAATTTCTAATCCTGAGGTCTCATCAATTGTTTTTGATAGACTGATGTCTTTTGTAATTTTCTGCGAATAAGAAAATTGAAATACAATAAGTGTAAGTAGAATACTAATTCTCATTTATAATTTTTCTCCAATCTACTAATTTAAAATTTTGATTCAAACCATCATTATCATCATCTTGAGCAATAAAAAATCCCTTGGGAAATTTTTTAGTAGAAATTGAAGTTACATCAATACCATCAGTTTCAGTTGTACCATCAATAGTTTCTCCAGAAATAACTCTAAAAAAGGTCTTAGCCTTTAATGATTCTCTATCAATAAGTAAATAACCATTAGATCCTTGAACAGAAGAAATTAAATACCCTTTACTATCGCCATCGTCCCTCAATGCCAAACCTTCAAAGTCAGGTTTAAAAAATTTATTTTTCTTAAATATTAATTTTCTTTCCTCATCAGTTGTTGGAAAAACGTTAATTTCCCATATACCTTTTCTTTCTTGACCTATGTAAACTTTTCCTTTAGACTCATCTGCTACTATACCTTCAACTAAAGAGGAAAATCTTAATTTTCTTTCAAATTTAATTTCGGGGCTTGATTCATCATTATTATAACTCCACTGCTCTACATTTCCTTTTTTATCACTTACAAATAAATATGTATTATACTTATCATCATAAAAAGTAATTCCATATACATCTTTTAAACTTGGAACTATTTCACGAACTATATTTTTTTCTAATTCTCCATTGGAATTAAAAATATAAAGATCTATACTATTGTATGTTCTATTTGTTCCAGCAACTAAGTATTTATCTTGACTGGACTTGGATGGAATTATATCCACATTATTTATCCTCCCAACCTCATAATCATAGAGCTTATTACCCTCTAAGTCATATACAATTATGCCGAATTTTTTATCAGATGAAACAATTAAGCTTTTTTCTGGATTGATTAGGTTTTCTAAAACACACATATCATCTGCTGCATCATCACCAGCAAAAACTGGCTCTGTTTCTACATCAGCTTCAACTTCCATATATAACAAAGAGCCTAATAAATTAGGCTCTTGTGAATTTAAAATGCTAGTAAAAATTAAACAAGCAAAAAATAATTTTTTATACATTAAAAATCATATTTTAAACCTACATTCCAGCTTAAATTATAATATTCAAGTTGCATAGTTTTTTCAACAGTACCTTGATAATATCTTAAAGGCTGATTTGTTAGGTTTTTCCCCTCAGCAAATATACTAAGTTTGTCAGTAATTTTGTAGTTAGCATTTACGTCCAAAAATGTTTGCTCATCATAATATCTGTCTTCATAAGCATCTCCACTCAACTCATCCAATGCTTCACTTGCATAATTCATTGATGCCCTAACAAAAAATTTATTTGCTTCATAGGCTAACGATAAGTTATACATATTATCAACTTGACCAACTAGTGGAATGTCATCTCTACCTTCAACTCTGTCTGTCGAAGAATTGGTTGAAGTATAGTTCCCCATAAAAGTGAAGTTATTCAAGAACTTAGTTTGAAAACCAATTTCAAAACCATTCAAAGTAGCTTTTTCACCATTTCTAAGTTGACTCATTTCATAACCATCATCACCAGCATATGTATAATTATTAGTAGCAAACTTATAAATCCAGTCATCAATACTTTTATTAAAAAACCCTACTGAAAATAAACCTAATCCTTTAAAATAATATTCAGCCATAAAATCAATGTTAGTTGATAAAGAGGCTTTTAAATCTGGGTTTCCAAGTGAAAGTTCTTTATCGTCAGAATTTGAATATTCGTATGGAACTAGATCGTAATATGATGGTCTAGATAATGATTGAGTTAATGCAAAGTTAAAGTTCAATTTATCATTTAAATCCCATTGTAAAGTAAGATTTGGAAGAATATTAGTGTAACTATTATCTCCAGTTACTGATCCAATATCTGCTGGTGTCTCATCCTCTTCTTCATCAAAAACTTGACCTGTATATTCAACATTTGTACTTTCAATTCTTGCCCCTGCAATTAAAGTTAAATTATCTCCTAACTTATCTTTAATCATAGCATAAAATGCAGTTATATTTTCATCTGCATCGTAATTACCTCCTGCAAATTCATCCATAACATAGGAGTCAAAATTAGCATCACTAGGTCCACCTAACGATAAGTTACCTAATGCTGCTGCTGTCAAGAAGTTACCACTTTGATATTTTTTGCCGGGTTGATAACCTGGTAATGTAGCATCAAAATATTCAACACCACTCATGTCAGATAATCCATTATCATATTCATACCAAATATCATTTCTGTCTTTAGTTTTACTTTTGTATTTAAATCCAAATTTTACTTCATCATTGACATTATATGGTAAATCAAAGTCTAATGAAAAAGAAGTATTAGTTTCTTCAGTACTTTTAAATGCTTGTTCTGTTTTCTTATAACCAAACTGACTTACATCATTCCAATCATTGCCAGCATATACAAAACTTGGAAATCTAGGATTTGATATATCTAAGGATGATATTGGAACTCCTTTTTGCTCATATCTTACATATCTTTCATCAGGCCTATCCTCACTAGCAGATGAAAAACTCACTTTCCAATCCATTCCAAGTTTACCAAATTGATGATCACCACCTAAAGAATATTTTTGAGTCTTTTGGTCCTCCAATCTTGTATTTTTATTTCTATCATTATTACCTCCACCTTTAGTTTGCCTTCTAACTCTGACTGTCATATCTTCCATATCTACACTACCGACTCTCATTCTATACCTGTTTTCCCAATCATCTCGATGGTTGTATATTGATTTAAAGTAGAGCTGGTTATTATCATTTAAGTTCCAATCAAGGTTTAAACTTAAACTTCGTCTTGTTCTTTTAACATCGTATCTTCTTATATCCATTTCGCCAATAGCTCCATCATCCGCCCAATCAGCTGGATCGTTCCATTCAAACTCAATGTTATCAGAACCATAATCTCTAGTTTGAACAGTAGCAGATAGTGTATAGCTAAATTTTTCAGAAACTTCATTTCCTATTAACGCTGTTATATTTGAATTATAACCGCCCGGTCTTATTGGGTTTCCACCTCCAGCTACAGTTGCTGATGCCCTAAAACCTGTTGGATTAGATCTTGTAATTAGGTTAACAGAACCACCAATTGCATCAGCCTCCATATCAGGTGTTAATGTTTTATTGACCTCAATTGACTGAATCATTGCTGATGGTATTAGATCTAACTGAACGTTTCTATTATCACCTTCTGCTGATGGAATTCTATCTCCATTTAATGTTACAGAATTTTGACCAGGTCCTAATCCTCTCATTACAATATTCCTAGCTTCACCTTGATCACCTTGCATACTAACACCAGCAATTCTTTTAATTACATCACCAACATTATCATCAGGAAATTTTCCAATCTGATCTGCCGAAACAACATTGGTTACATTAACATCGGATTTTTGCTTATTGAGTCCTTTAATAATTCCACTTTGAAATCCGGATACTACAACTTGCGCCAATTCACTTACAGCTGTTTCTAAAGTAAAGTCTAAACTATTTGAACCATCTTCAATCGAAATTACTTGCTCAACTGTTTCGAATCCAATATAGGATACTTTTATTGTTTGCTCGCCATCAATGCCAACAATAGTATAAAATCCATTAAAGTCAGTAACTACAGCTTTTCCAGAGGGTGAGGCTTGAATTGTTGCGCCAGGTAATGCAAAACCATTACCATCTGTAATTTTACCTTTTAAAGTAGATGTTTGTGAAAATGAAATGCTTATTAAGCAAAAAGTAAATAAGTTTAAAATAAATTGTCTCATAATTAATTATTGTGACACAAAATTATTTTATGAAACTAACTACTATGTTAACTAATAGTTAAAATATGTTATGAAATTGTTAAGTTATTTAGTGAAATTCTAGATTCTAATTGCTTGCTACAATCTTTTTAATCCAAGACTTGTGGCTTAAGATTTTATTTTTATTGTAATTAACCTCCATAATTTGTTCGTTATTCCAAAAAAACCACTTGCCATCTTTTTTTCCTTTATTAAATTCACCAATTACTACAAGATTACCATTAATATCATAAGATTCTAATCTACCATGAAGTTTATTATTTTTTAAAAAACCTACCTGATATAACTCCCCATTATCATGAAAAATTTCAACCTTAATCAAATCATTTAACTCAATGGATTGATCATTGATATTATCTTGAGAGTACATATTAAAAAACAGTAAAAGAGCCGAAATAAAAATTAAATTTTTCATATTATGATATTATATATCAAATATAATAAATTATTTACTTTAACGTAACATTTAATTAACATTAAATTAACATAAGAAGTATAAAATACTGATAAACAGTTGCTTAATTAATATTATTTTCTAATACAAATTGCTATTTCTTTAACAATTAGATAATATTAATTATCTATTAATTATATATCTTCGTGGATTGATGCAAGACTACTATTTAATACTTGTCATAATCCTTGGAATATTAGCGATTATAGATTTAATGGTTGGAGTAAGTAATGATGCTGTAAACTTTTTAAACTCAGCAATTGGATCAAAAGTGGTTTCCTTTAAAACATTAATGATTATTGCTAGCTTGGGTGTTGCTTTTGGCGCGATGTCATCAAGTGGAATGATGGAAGTTGCCAGAAAAGGAATATTCAATCCTGAAATGTTTCTATTCTCTGAAATCATGATAATTTTTATTGCAGTTATGATAACAGACATATTGTTATTAGACTTGTTTAATTCTTATGGTCTTCCAACCTCAACAACAGTTTCAATTGTTTTTGAACTTTTAGGAGCTGCTGTTGTAATATCAATAATTAAAATTTCCGCAAACAGCGATGCACTTTTGAATTTATCAACATATATAAATACGTCTAAAGCAACTCAAATAATTTTTGGAATATTTTTATCCGTCTTAGTTGCCTTTTCTATAGGTGCATTGGTTCAGTTTTTATCTAGACTAGTTCTGTCTTTTAAATTTGAAGAAAAAAAGAAATGGTTGGGTTCAATATTTGGAGGAATTGCCTTAACATCAATATTTTATTTCATTGTAATTAAAGGGCTAAAAGGAACTCCATACTCATCAACTAGTTTTGATATTTTGAATGGGAGTACTCTTTCAAACTATATAGACAATAATCTAATAGCAATTGTTATTGGATCACTTCTACTATTAACATTATTATCTTACTTAATCAATTCCATTTTAAAAGTAAATATCTATACAATTGTAATTTGTGTTGGAACATTTGCATTAGCATTAGCATTTGCTGGGAACGACCTTGTGAACTTTATTGGTGTACCAATTGCTGGATATCAATCATACCTTGCGTGGGTTGGCTCTGGAGTTGAAGCTGATGCATACTTTATGGGCGCATTATCAGAAAAAGTCGCAGCACCAACATTGATATTGCTTGGTGCAGGTGTAATTATGATAATTACATTATGGACTTCTTCAAAAGCTAAATCTGTTATAAAAACATCCATTGATTTATCAAGGCAAGAAGAAACAATAGAAAGATTTGAACCAAATTTTATTTCAAGAGGGCTAGTTAGATTAGGGTCTTATTTTCAAAAAAGTTTTTTAAAAATACTTCCAAATAATTCAATTAATTTTATTGAGAGACAGTACATAAAACCAAAAGTAAACACATTAATACTAAGAAAAGATAGACCTGCATTTGATAAAATTAGAGCTTCAATTAATTTAGTAGTAGCTGCAATTTTAATATCAATAGCTACATCTTATAAGCTACCACTTTCAACAACTTATGTAACATTTATGGTTGCAATGGGAACATCTTTAGCAGATAAGGCTTGGGGAAGTGACAGTGCTGTTTACAGAGTAGCTGGTGTTGTAAATGTAATTGGTGGATGGCTGATGACTGCACTAATTGCCTTTTTGGCTTCAAGTCTAATTGCTTCAATTATCTATTATTTTGGACAATATGGTTTATACTTGTTAGTTCTTATAGTGGCAATAGTTTTAACTAAAAATTACTTTACTCATAAGGAAAGAAGAATAAAAGAAATTGAAGAAGAAGAGCTAGAATTAATTGAAAGCAAATCTATCAAAGGTGTAATTTTTGAAAGCTCTAAAAACATTACCAAATTTTCAAAAAGAATTAATAATCTATTTAAAAATCTACTAACTGGAATTAGTTCAAAAAATATTTCACTATTAAAAGATAGTGAATCAATAGTCAACAAACTTGATAAAGATGTGGATCTTATCGCTAATAATGTTTTCTATTTTATTAAAAACTTAGATGAAGTAACTTCACAATCTGCATCTAATTTTCATATGAGTGTTCTTGAATCTTTAGAAAATATAACAAGACTCACTCAATCATTATTAAAGTCCAGTTCTAAACATTTTAAAAATGAACATAGGGGGCTAACATTCCAACAATTAAAAGAACTAAAAGAGCTTGAAGGAGATTTAGAATTATTTTTTAATAAAGTGATAGAAACTTTTGAAGGTAAAAATTACGAACAAATTCAATCAATTTTTAACATTAAAGAAAGTGTAAGCTTCTCTCTGGAATCAAAAATTAAAGCTCAAATTTCCCGAACGAAAGACAAAGATTCTAGCCCAAGGAATACGAGGCTTTATTTTGAAATACTTAAAAAAACTAAAAAAATTACTGACAGTTATATTGAAATTTTAGAGCTATATTCAGAGAATTATGACAATAAGATAAATGCTTAAATCTTTGATAGTGCCTAAATAATTTGTTGTTGGTTTTTAAAGAAAGTAAACTTAAAAAGATTTAATTTAGTTAAGTGATGGGAGACAAGTTAAAAATTTTAGTTGTAGATGATGATAAGGATATTGTAGAAATTTTAAAATATAATTTAAAAAATTCTGGTTATTCTGTTAAGTCAGCAAACAACGGAATTGAAGCAATTAAAAAAGCAAAAAAGTTTCTGCCAGATGTAATTCTTATGGATGTAATGATGCCTGAAATGTCTGGTATTGAAGCTTGTTCTGAAATAAAAGAAATAGAAGAACTTAGTAACACAATAATAATTTTTCTTTCTGCAAGAAGTGAAGATTATACTCAAATTTCAGCTTATGATGCTGGAGCCGATGATTATATTTCAAAACCAATAAAACCAAAAGTTCTTCTGAAGAAAATTTCTAATATTGCTAAAAAAATTAATTCAGAAAAAAATCTTTCACAAATTTTAAATTTAGGTAACATAATAATTAACAAGGAAGAATATGTTGTTCATAAAGATAAAAATGAAATAATATTACCAAGAAAAGCATTTGAATTATTATTTTTATTAGCATCAAAGCCTGAAAGAGTTTTTAAAAGAGAAGAGATAATGAATCATGTTTGGGGAACTCAAGTTGTTGTTGGAGATCGAACAATTGATGTTCACATAAGAAAATTAAGAGAAAAAATTGGTGACAAACATATAAGAACAATTAAGGGTGTAGGTTATAAATTTAAATCCTAAATGTCTAAAATTAAAAGCAGACTTTTATTAATTGCCATATCAATATCAGTTTCTATTATCATTTCAGTTTTTATTTCACTATTAATTAATGATGTAAATATTATTGATTTTTTTAAAATTCTATTTTTTTGTTTTTTTATCATATATCTACTCGGAAATATATATACTAGATTTTTTTTATACACAAAATTGAAAGAAATTTCTGAGGATTTTTTACCTGAGAAAGATATAAGTCAAACCATTACAACTAACATGGAAGAATTAGCAATAGAGCTAAAAGACTATGATTCTAAAAGAAAAAATGAGTTTTCAGAAATGAAAAAACAAGAATCATACAGAAGGGATTTTATAGGTAATCTTGCTCATGAAATTAAAACCCCCCTTTTTACTAGCCAAAGTTATATTTTAACACTACTTGACGGTGCATTAAAAGACAAAACAGTAAATAAAAAATATTTAAAAACTGCATCCAAAGCAATAGAAAGATTGAACTTGATTGTCAAGGATTTGGATTTGATTACAAAAATTGAAAGTGGAGAATCTAATTTAAATAAAGAAAGTTTTGATGTAATTGATCTTATTGAAAATGTTTTTTGAAATGCTTGATTTTAGAGCAAAAAAGAAAAATATTGAGTTTATATTGGATAAAGAAAATGAATTGTTAACAGATGTCAATGCTGATAAAGAAAAAATTGAGCAGGTTTTAACAAACCTAATTGAAAATTCAATAAAGTATGGAAAAGAAAATGGAACTACCGAAATTGTAGTTCAAAACTTAAATGAAAATAAAATAATAGTAAGAGTTACTGACAATGGTGTTGGTTTTGAAAAAGAAAATTATAATAGGATTTTTGAGAGATTTTTTCGAGTTGATAAAAGTGGAAATAGAAGTTCAGGAGGATCAGGATTGGGGCTTTCAATTGTCAAGCATATAATTGACGCGCATGATGAGAAAATATACGTTGAAAGTGAGCTAGGTATTGGCTCTGAATTTTCATTTACTTTAGAAAAATTTGAATAGTTGCGTTATTAAAATAATTTATGGAAGAACAATATAACCATGTTTCGTGCTTAAATGGATGTAGTACGGATTTTATAAATAAATTATTTGATTTGTGTGTGGATTTACTAATATGGGTTAGTGACAAACTCGGAATTAGTTATGAGGCAATCAATATATGGATATTTGTAATAATAGAACCTATAATATTTATAATCATGATATCATACATTATTCATTTAAGAAGAAAAATAAAGAAACTAAATAAAAATGAATAAATTAAAAACTGTACTGACTATACTTCTTAGTCTAATTTTTTATAATACTTTTTCTCAGGCAATTCTAAATACTGAAGCGATGCTTAAGGAAATTGATAGCACATTTGCGTTTAAATTAAATGTTGATGGAAATATGAATTTTGGTAATATTGAGTTAACCGAAATTGGTAGCTCATTAACTTTAGGAAAAAAAATTAAGAATAGTTTAGTTAGGATGTCTTTGGGTTATGAATATATTTCTGAGGACAAAGAAATATTATCCAACGACTGGACTGGTCAAATACGATATAATAAATTCTTTAATAAAAATTCTGTTTTTTTATTTATTCAAGGTTCAAATGTAAAATCACTTAAACTAGATCATAGATATATAATTGGAGGTGGTTATAGAATTAGAGTTAAAGAAAATAAATCTAATTATTTTGATGTTACTGCTGGTTTTTTTTATGAGGATGAGCTTTATGAAAAAGAGCTAAACAGTCAGTTGAGCATATACAATTACAGGTATAGCTTTAGTTCATTCTCAAACGTTTTAATTAATGAAAAAATTTCACTAAATACGAGTGTATATTATCAAATAAACTCAAAAGACTTTAAAGACAAAAGACTATTTATAGATCCGCGGCTATACTTCGATCTTGTATCCTTAAAAATATATTTAAATGTAAAATACAGGCATCATTCAACCCCATATGTAGATATCTTAAAGTCAGATACTGAATACACATTTGGCTTTGAAATTGATTTATAATAGAACTAGAAAAAAATAATTTAGAATATTATAAATGCAATTTCACATTATTAAAATGTAAACTTTTTTAAGTTCAAAAATATAAGTGTTAATAATTGTCTCGAAATTAAAAAAATTGATTTGCGATTATTACAACAAAAAAAACAATAAAATAATCCAAAAAAAAATATACTTATTTTTAATAACTGTTAATTTAATTGAAAAGTTCAACTAGAAAATCATGAATTTTTTTGTAATGTACTTTAGTTTAAAACAACCTATATTTTTTTGTAATAAAACTAAACATTAAATGCTTTTTAAATTTCATATTTATTTATCTAATTAACTATTAATCATAACTTTAAGTTTAAAATAATTTTATAAATTAGTTGTCCATTATTTAAGTATATTTATATTAATATTTTGTACATTATTAATATGATTTTTTTACATTTTAATCGTTTTTGTGCTAAAAAATAAATGTTGAAAATTTTGTTAAAAACTTATATAAGGTCCATTTTAAAGCGGGTAAAATAAATTAGAACTTTACTAGTGTAAAATCGTTTTTTTACCAATCAATTATAGAATTATTAAAATAAGTATGGAGATAGAATATATCATCAAGAGAGACTACAGCACTAAATCTTTCCACTTGGACAAGATTACAGGAGCTATTAATAAAGCGATGCTTGCTGTTGGATCAGGCAGTAAGGATAGTGCACAAGACGTTGCATTGTCTGTTTATAAGACACTACTTGAAAGAAAAAAGAACGATCAAGAATATGTGCCTACAATTGAAGAGGTACAGGATGTTGTTGAAACACAACTCATGGAAAGCGAGTTTAAGGAAGCCGCTAAAGCCTATATATTATATAGAAATAAAAGAGCTCAACAAAGACAAACCGATCTTTTTGAAAAACGAATTAACTTAAAACCATACGAGTATCCGCATCTTTATGAATATGTCCCAGCTATAAGACATTCTTATTGGATTCATTCTGAGTTTAATTTTACAAGTGACATCCAAGATTTTAAATCACGTTTGAGCGATACAGAAAGAAGCGCAATCAAAAATACAATGTTGGCAATTTCTCAAATTGAAGTAGCTGTCAAATCATTTTGGGGTGATCTGTACCACAGAGTCCCAAAACCAGAAATCGGCTCAGTAGGTTCAACATTTGCAGAAAGCGAAGTTAGACATGCAGATGCTTATTCCCACCTACTGGAAATTTTAGGTTTAAATAATGAGTTTAAAAAACTTAAAAAGAAACCAGCCATTATGAAAAGGGTTAGGTATCTAGAAACTGCATTGAAAAATTCAAGAAGTGAAGACAATAGAGAATACGCAGAATCTATTCTTTTATTCTCATTATTTATTGAACATGTCTCTTTGTTTTCTCAATTCTTAATAATCATGGCATTCAATAAACATAAAAATATGCTCAAAGGCATTTCTAATGTAGTTGAGGCCACATCAAAAGAAGAGCAAATTCATGGTGATTTTGGTATTGACCTAATAAAAATTCTTCAAAAAGAAAATCCAGACTGGTTTACAAAAGAATATCACAAAAACATTCAAAAGATGTGTATGGAAGCTTTTGAAGCAGAGAAAGATGTTGTTGATTGGATTTTTGAAAAAGGAGAACTAGATTTCTTGCCAAAAGCAGTCGTTAATGAATTTCTGAAAAGCAGATTCAATAACTCACTAGAAAGCATTGGCATTGATAAAGTATTCGATATTGACGAAGATCTAGTCTCACAGACTGAATGGTTTGATGATGAAATCATTGGAACAAAACATGGAGATTTCTTTGTTAAAAGATCTGTAAATTACAGTAAAAGAACCCAAAGTATAACAAGCGACGATTTATTCTAAAACATGCAGACAACTAATCTTACATCTACTAAAAAATTTGATTGGCTAAATGAAAACAGCAGAAAGTTTCTTGCTGCTGGTTATTTAGGAGATAGTTTAAGTGCAGAGGAGCGTATTGCTAATATTGCTCAAAGAGCAGAAGAATTACTTGAAATGCCTGGTTTTGCTGATAAGTTTTATGACTACATGTCACAAGGTTTTTACTCCCTGGCATCTCCAGTGTGGTCAAACTTTGGTAAAGAGCGTGGTCTACCAATTAGCTGCTTCGGATCTCATATAGATGATGACATTGGAAACATTTTATATTCTCAATCTGAAGTAGGCATGATGTCAAAATTAGGAGGAGGAACTTCTGGATATTTTGGTAAAATTAGACATAGAGGTGCAGAAATAAAAAATAATGGAGAAGCATCTGGAGCTGTACATATCATGAGGCTTTTTGAATCCATGGTTGATGTTGTAAGTCAAGGCTCTGTAAGAAGAGGACGATTTTCACCATACCTTCCAATTGATCACCCAGATATTATGGAGTTTTTAGAAATAGGAACCGAAGGTAATCCAATTCAAGAATTAACTCATGGTGTCACAGTTACTAACGACTGGATGCAGGATATGATTGATGGTGATGATGAAAAGAGAACCGTGTGGGCTAAAGTTTTACAAAGCCGAGGTGAAATGGGATATCCTTACATTTTCTTTACAGACAATGCAAACAATGGAGCTGCTGATGTATACAAAGACAAAAAGTTACCAATATATGCAAGTAATTTATGTACAGAGATAATGCTACCCTCTAATCATGACTGGTCTTTTGTTTGTGTTTTATCAAGCATTAATGTTTTGCATTATGATAAATGGAAGGATACTGATGCTGTTGAAACTATGATCTATTTCTTAGATGCTGTAATCACAGAATTTTTAGAAAAGTTAGAAGCCTATAAAAACTCAGATAACAGAGATGATCAACAAACCTTTCTGTTTATGGAAAGAGCATACAATTTTTCAAAAGAAAACAGAGCACTAGGAATGGGAGTACTAGGATGGCACTCCTTACTACAATCGAAGATGCTACCTTTTGACAGTCAAGAATCTTACGATTTAAATAGCGAGGTTTTTAAAAAAATAAAGGAGAACTCAAACAAAGCATCTAAACACCTAGCAGAAAAGTTTGGAGAACCAGAACTATTGAAGGGTTATGGTAGAAGAAATACAACATTAAATGCTATAGCGCCAACAACATCTTCTGCATTTATACTAGGTCAAGTTTCTCAAGGAATTGAGCCTATATGGTCTAATATCTATGTTAAGGATATTGCAAAAATAAAGACCACAATCAAAAATCCATTCTTAGTAGAACTTCTTCAAACAAAAGGAATGGACAAGCCTGAAGTTTGGAAGGAAATAAGAGACAGAGATGGTTCAGTTCAAGATCTTGATTTCTTAACTGACCATGAAAAAGAAGTATTTAAAACATACTCTGAAATTGATCAACTGGCAATAATATATCAAGCAGCTAATAGGCAGAACCATATCGATCAGGGTCAATCATTAAATATAATTATACACCCAGACACATCTACAAAGGAAATTAATAAGATTCATGTTACGGCATGGAAACTAGGATTGAAATCTTTGTACTATCAGCACAGCATGAACGCAGCTCAAAAATTCAAACAAAAGAAAGACTGCGAAAGTTGTGAGGGATAGTTTAATACGTAATCATTAATGCTAAAATATTTTGGACTAATATTATCAATTGTTATTCTTTTGATAAACTTATTCTACTTTGATTTTGATGATTCATTTCTGTCAGAAGATAATAAGGTTGCCCTTATTGGAATTATTGGAAGTCTCTGTGCAATGGTTATGATTTTAATTTTAATTATTTCAGAAAAAATAAATTCAAAAATTAAAGGTCAGTAATTTGATCAACTTTAACACCGGCTTCAATTAAGAAGTCTAGTCCTGATCTGTCCTTATATTCTGTTATATAAACAACTCTTTTAATTCCAGACTGGAAAATTAACTTACTGCATTCTGTACATGGAGATAAAGTTACATACAAAGTAGCTCCAGTGGTTGATTGAGTAGATGCAGCAACCTTTAGAATAGCATTTGCTTCAGCATGTAAAACATACCATTTGGTGTATCCCTCATCATCCTCACAATTATTGTCTAATCCGGTAGGTGTACCATTATAACCATCCGAAATAATCATTCTATCCTTAACAATCAATGCTCCAACTTGCCTTCTTTTACAATAAGAAAGCTTAGCCCATTCGCTTGCCATCTTCAAATAAGCTTTATCGTATTTAAGTTGTTTTTTATCAATCACCGTTCTAAATAAATATTAATATAGTTAATAAACAAACCAAAAATGAAATTATTCTGATGTAATTTTTTTTGAATTTATTGCTGTTCCAAAATAAGATTGAATTCAATACTAAAATAGATACTGCAATCAAAATTTGTGAAACCTCAACACCTAATGAAAAGCCAATTAAAGCAACTAAATCTACTCCATCAGAAAATGATATTTGACTAAAAAAATTAGCAAAACCAAAACCGTGAATTAAACCAAAAAATAATGCAATGAGAATTGTGAAATAATTAATTTTTTTATTTGTGTCTAAGAAAAAAATATTTGATAAAGCGGAAATAATTATTGTAACCGGGATTAAGAATTCGATAATGTCTGTATTAGGTTTATAAATTCCGTAAGATGAAATAACTAATGACATTGAATGACCAATTGTAAAAAAAGTAACAATCCAAAAAAGCTTTTTCCATGTTTTAAATGAGTAAATAATTGAGATGGAAGCTAAAAATAGCAAATGATCATAAGCATTAATGTCCATTATGTGGCTAAAACCAATTTTTAGGTAAAAAAGTATTTGATCCATCATATTCCTCTTTGTTTTTTAATATTTTCATAAGCTGCTTGTATTTTTGAAAACTTTTCTTTTGCAGCTTTCACATAGACATCTCCTAAGTTTTGTACTTTATCTGGATGATGTTTTTTAGCTAATTCCCTATATGCTTTTTTTAAATCTTCATTAGAGCAATTTTTATCCACTTCTAAAATTTTGTAATCAGAATCTGAAGATTTAAAAAACATCGCTTTTATGCTTTCAAAGTCAGCTAAAGAAATATTTAATAATTGAGTAAACTCTAAAAGTTTTTCTATTTCAGCTTTTGAAATGGATCCATCTGCCTTGGCTATATTAAAAAGAAAGTGAATCAATTGGAGCCTTGTCCCATAAGTCGTTCTTTTTAGAAAGAAATTACAAATCTGTTTTGCCGAAATATTTTTTTTATCAATATTGGTATTAAACTCTTTGAACAAAATATTTGCCCTATACTGTCCATATATACTTATAAAATAATTTCTAACAAATTGTAACTCCTGCTTTGAAACTTCGCCATCAGATTTGATTAATATGGATGCTAAAGCGAGTAGGTTTAGTTCAAACTCTTTTTTAATACTGTTCCCTAGTTTAGTAAAATTATTTTTATCAATTTGATGACCAATAAACATCCCTATGAAGAATCCTGGGAATCTAAATATATAAAAACCAATAAAAGCTAAAATCCACTTATACATAAATAGGAATCCAAATTTACAAATGTCAATTAATAGTTCTTTATTATATTTGAAAAAAATAAATATCTATGTACCCAAAAGAAATCGTAAAACCCATGAAGTTAGAATTAACCTCTAACGGATTCCAAGAAATTTCTAATGATGATGATGTAAAAAAATTAATTGAAAATGGTACGGCAATAATTATGATAAACTCCGTATGTGGATGTGCTGCCGCTAATGCCAGACCAGGTGTTATTTCATCATTAAATAATGATAAAACTCCACAAAACTTATTTACTGCTTTTGCTGGTGTTGATCGTCAAGCTACTGATTCAGCTCGAGAATTAATGTTTCCTTTCCCTCCATCTTCACCTAGCATTGCATTATTCAAAGATGGTGAGTTGGTTCATATGCTAGAAAGGCATCATATTGAAGGGCGTGATGCTTCACTTATAGCTGAAAACCTAAAACAGGCTTATAACGAATATTGCTAAATTATTTATAAACAGGTAATTCAATTTTAAAAGTGGTTTTACCTTTTGTTGATTTAAAATCAATCTCACCATTATAGTTTGTAACTAAGTTTTTAATTATACTTAGCCCAAGTCCCATGCCTTTTGACTTTGTAGTGAATTTAGGCTCAAATATTTTGTCTCTGTTTTTTCTTGAAATACCTATTCCATTATCTTCAATTTCAATTATGGCTTTATCTCTTACCTTTTTTATCCTTACAATAATTTTAGGTTGACTTACATTATCTATTGCTTGAATTGAATTCTTTACAAGGTTTGTTATAATCCTAATTAGCGTTGTACGATCGATTTTAACCTTTATTGAATCAATCTTAGATTCAAATGAGATGTTTTTTTCATTGAAAATTTCTAATGCTAATTTAGTAGTAGAAATAATATCAATATTTTCATTTTTTTGGGCAGGTAGCTCAGCAAAGTGCGAGAAGGCTGTAGATATAGAACTTAGCACATCTATTTGCTGAACCAATGTGTCGCTAAAGTCTTGTATCTTCTCTTCAATCTTTGGATCTTTTGAATTAAATCGCTGCTTAAAACTTTGAACACTCAATTTCATTGGTGTTAATGGATTTTTTATTTCATGTGCTACTTGTTTTGCCATTTCCCTCCAAGCTAACTCTCTTTGAGATTTAGATATTTGTTTAACATTATCATCAATTTGGGCAACCATATTATTATAAGAGCTAACTAGAGTAAACATTTCTTTACTTGAAACATTAGTTCTAATTTTTTTATTTGATTTATCCAATCTCATTTGCCTCATCTTTTTGACTAGTTCTGAAATAGGATTAGTAATATAGCTTGACACAAAGTATGATATAATTATTGCCAATACGAAAAGTAAAATATAAACCTGTGCTATATTGATTATGAACGATCTTATTTCATATGCATTCAATTTATCATCATCGACATAAGGAAGATTTAGAATCCAAATTGGTCTATTATTAATATCCATTATATAGGAAAAAGATGATCGATACAGCTGATCTTCAAATTCATTCTTTTGAACAATATTTAAATCCTCTGAATTAGACAGATCATCTATCAGGCTTTTATCTAAATTGGATGAGAAACCTTCATTTACCGTAGAGCCTACCAATGATCCATCCAAGTCATATAAAGTAAAATCAATATTTTGGATATCTGATATATTAAAAATTTCTTGTTTTAATTCTTCATCTAATACTGTACTAATATTTATCCCAAGATCAGGTCGTCTATTAAATAAATATGACAACTGATTATCTGGTTGCTTAGACTTTTCATTAAATAATATTTTGAAGGCTCTTTGAAGCTGTGATTCTTTTCTATCCAATCTCAATTCATGGTAATACAAAGAGTTTTCTGTGATTTGAAAACTTGTAGTAATTCCAATTAATAGAAATGATACAAAAACAAGCAAAATCATTGCAAAAAATATCCTTGTCCTAAGTAATAAATATGGTTCCTTCATAAATGATTTAAACTAAAATAGTCAAAATCAAAAATTATTCCACTTAATATTTTTTATTTTAATACATTAGATAAGATGAAGAATAAAAAAATAATTACAATTTTTTCTATCTCAATCATAATTAGTTTGGGTTTAATTTTTAAATCTGAAACATTATATCTTTTTGATTTAGTTAAAACAATTTCAAAAACAAAAAGAACAGTCGCAGATATAACAGATTATAAATTTTTTGATAATATAAATATCCCAAAAAGTGAAAACCCACAAACTTGGCCATTGCACGAAGATTTTAATAATACAAAATCAACGGACATATTGAATAAAACTAATGATCGTTTAGGAACAGTTGCTTTTTTAATTATTAAAAACGACTCATTATGGTATGAAAAATATTATGATGGTTATAGCGAAAAATCATATAGCAACTCATTCTCAATTGCTAAAAGTATAGTTACAGCAGTTTTGGGAAGAGCTATAGATGAAGGTTATATTAAAGGCTTAGATCAAAAAGTAGGCGATTTTATTCCTGAATATAAAAAAGGATTAGCAGCTAATCTTAGCGTTGGTGATTTATCAAGTATGTCATCTGGAATGAAATGGACGGAAGATTATAAAAATGTATTTGGAGTTACGGCGAGAGCATATGTCGGCTCCGAAAGTTTGGTGGAATTGATCAAATCAAGACCTATAATTCGAGAACCTGGACAATCATTTAAATATTTAAGTGGAGATACTCAATTATTAGCAATGACCATTGAAAAAGCTACTGGTAAAAAGTTATCAAGTCTTGTTTATAATTGGTTTTGGAATCCTATTGGGGCTGAAAACAATGCGCTGTGGCAAATTGATAATTTAAAATCAAATAATGAAAAAGCTTATTGTTGTTTCAATTCAAATGCTAGAGACTTCGCAAAATTTGGTAAACTTTTTAAAGACTATGGTTATTGGAATGGAAAACAACTGCTTGATTCTTCTTTTGTTAAAAAAGCTACAACTAAGAGATTTGAAAAAAGTCCTCATTACGGTTATGGCTTTTGGTTAGGTAGTTATAAAGGGATGAAATATTTTTCAATGAGAGGTCATCTTGGTCAATACGTCATGGTTTTCCCTAAAGAGAATATTATTATCATAAGATTAGGAAAAACAAATGATAAGAAAACTGAAGCTGATATTATTCCTCAGGACCAATTAATATACATTGAAGAGGCAATTAAAATGACTAAAATATAGTTTTGAAAAGCTCTAAAATTATATCTGTTAAAAATCTAAAAATATTTGCCAAACAAACTGCCTTAGTTAAAGGCGTTTCATTTGAAATTAATGAAAATAGTATTCTAGGAATTATTGGAGAGTCAGGCAGTGGTAAATCACTAACTGCATTAAGTATTTTAAATTTAATCAAGTATAAAGGGCTAACTCAAACTGGAAAAATATTTTTTAAAAATGAATTGATCTCAAAAAGTAATATAGAGGATATAATAAAAAATAAAATTTCCATCATTTTTCAAGACCCTATGAGTTTCTTGAATCCAAGTATGAGGTGCGGAAATCAAATTAATGAAGCTCTGAAAGTAAGGGATAAACAATCAGTCTTAGATTTAATTGAGAAAGTTAAAATTCCAAACCCACTTGAAACATACAATAAATATCCTCATGAACTGAGTGGTGGGCAACAACAAAGAATTATGATTGCTATTGCTATAGCTAAAAATCCTGATTTAATTATTGCAGATGAGGCAACATCATCTCTTGATAGCTTAGTGAAGAAAGATATACTAAAACTATTGATTGAGTTGAAGAAAGAGTTTAAGACTAGTCTTATTATTGTAAGTCATAATTTAAATTTAATATATAGTATTTCAAATTATGTTTTAGTAATGAACAAGGGACGAATTGTCGAAAAAGGAACAACTAAGCAGGTGTTTAATAAACCTATAGAAGAATACACAAAAAATCTTATCAAGGAAAATAAAATAGTTGGTAAAAAATCGGTAAACCAACATAAAGCAAATACAATACTTGTTGTTAAAAATTTAGATCTTTCACTTGGTAATAAAATAATTTTGGATAATATAAATTTCAAAATAAAAAAAGGAGAAACTCTTGGTTTAATTGGGCAATCAGGATCAGGTAAAACGACTATTTCAAGATGTCTTACTGGTTTTTATAAAAATTATAATGGTGAAATAAAATATGATGAAATAAATATTAGAGAAATTAGTAGATATAAACTTAGTCGGAAAATTCAATTAATATTTCAAGACCCTTACTCTGCATTAAATCCAAATATTAAAATTATTAATCAGATAACAGACCCAATAATAATTCATTTTAAAATAAATAAAAATGAAGCAAAAACATTAGCTACTGAATATTTAAATAAAGTTGAGCTTAAAAAACATTTATTTAATAAATATCCATCTGAACTTTCTGGTGGTGAAAGACAGAGAGTTGTAATAGCTCGTGCATTAAGTTTAAAACCTGAACTTATAATTTGTGATGAGTGTGTTTCTGCGTTAGATAAATCCATACAAAACGCAATTCTAAAACTTTTGAATAAATTAAAAATTGAACTCAAATTAACCTACATATTTATTTCTCATGATTTGTCATTGGTAAAACACATGTCTGATAATATTATAGTCTTGAAAAATGGAATTATAGTTGATCAGAATTCAACAAAAGCAATATTTAAAAAGCCAAAAGACTACACTAAAAAACTAATTGAAGCCATAATTTAAAATGGATAGTGCTTTACAAATAATTGACTTATTATTGAAATATGTAAGTATTATTTTTCTAATCTATTGCTGTTTAAATTCACTGTATAATTTTTATTATAAAAAACCGTACACAATTTCAGATTTTAGAGTTTACCTAATTACTTTGATTTTTATTTTTTTTAAATTATCAGCATCATTCCTTACATTCTACACTCAAACAGAATTTAATTATACTAATCTTACAACTTTTATAATTGTATTGATAGGATTTTATCTTCACAATAAAATAATTGAACCCAGAAAGAAGTTTTTTAGAGTTTTTATTTTTTATTTTATTGGACTTTTACAGATGATTTACTTGTAAAAGCAAAAAACACTCTGGGAGAGTGTCTTAGGCTAAACAAACTATGAAAAACTAACTAATTAAAATTAGTTTAAATTTGCTGCATATTATATTAAAGAATTGTTAAAATGGTGGAGGTAAAAAATATTGGTGTTTTGGGCTCTGGTAGTTGGGGAACAGCGATGATTAAAATGCTGACGGAAAATTCTGAAAATATTCTTTGGCATGTACGTAATGATAATCAAGCAAAGCACATTATTAAAACTGGGAAAAACCCAAATTATCTCAAGAATTTAAAAATTGATATTAATAAGGTTTATATAAGTAGCAAACTAGATGAAATTATTAAGAAGTCTGATGTCATAATTATTACAATTCCATCACCATATATTCATAAAAATTTGATTGAGTACAAATCCATTCTTAAAAATAAAGTTATTTTTTCTGGATCGAAGGGTGTTATTCCCGAATCTCATTTAGTTATTAGTGATCATTTAAATAAGTTTTTTGATATTTCTTATGAAAATTTAGGAATCTTAAGTGGTCCTACTCATGCTGAAGAAATTGCAAATAGTAAATTATCATATTTAACAATTGGATCAACTAATAAGAACATGTGTGATTTTTTATCTAATGTTCTAAGTTCATCATACATTAAAACATCCATTTCTAAAGATATAGTAGGAATAGAATACGCAGCAGCTTTAAAAAATATTTATTCAATTTTGGTAGGTATATCAATTGGTTTAAACTATGGTGATAATTTTATTAGTGTTTTAATTAGTCATTGTACAAAAGAAATGATCAATTTTATAAAGTCTATTGACAATATTAAACGTGATTTTAGTCATTCAGCTTACATAGGTGATCTATTAGTTACAACATACTCTGACCACAGTAGAAATCGAACTTTTGGAAAAATGATTGGTGAAGGTTTATCAGTTAATGATGCAATATCAAAAATGTCTATGGTTGTTGAAGGTTATTATGCGACTAAAAATGCCTTTGAAATTTCAAAAAATAATAAAGAGAGTTTTTATATAATAGATACCGTGTTTGATATATTATATAATAATAAAAATCCAAAGGAAGAAATCAGTAGCTTATCAAAAAAATTAGATTGAGTTATTAAACTGATTTAAAAATCTTAAATCATTTTCATATAGAGTCCGAATATCTTCAATTTGATATAATAACATCGCAATTCGTTCAATTCCTAATCCAAATGCAAATCCAGAAAATTTTTCAGAATCTATTTTGCAATTTTTTAAAACATTAGGGTCGACCATACCGCATCCTAAAATTTCTAACCAACCAGTACCTTTAGTAATTCTATAATCTGCTTCTGATTCCAATCCCCAATAAATATCCAATTCTGCACTCGGTTCAGTAAATGGAAAATAAGATGGTCTTAATCTAATTTTACTTTTTCCGAATAATTCTTTTGTAAAATGTAATAAAGTTTGTTTAAGATCAACAAAAGAGACCCCTTCATCAATATATAAACCTTCTACTTGATGAAAAAAACAATGTGATCTTGCAGAAATATCTTCATTTCTATAAACTCTTCCAGGTGAAATGGTCCTGATAGGAGGTTCATTATTTTCCATATGTCTGATTTGAACTGAGGATGTGTGAGTTCTTAATAGCCAATCAGGATTTTTATTTAGATAAAATGTGTCTTGCATGTCTCTTGCTGGATGGTGCTCAGGCAGATTCAAAGCAGTAAAATTATGCCAGTCATCCTCAATTTCCGGACCTTCTGAGATATCAAAACCTATTTTTAGAAAAATATCAATTATTTTATTTTTTACAATTGATATTGGGTGTCTTGAACCTAATTTGAGAAACTCAGCTGGTTTTGTTAAGTCCTCAAAACTACTATTTGATTTTTTTGATGTAAACTTTTCTTTATGTAATGAAATTATTTCATTAACCTTCTGTTTTACAGAGTTTATTTGTAGACCAACTTCTCTTTTGTCCTTATTAGGAACATCCCTTAATTGAGAAAACATATAGGGAACTATACCTTTTTTTGAAATATATTTAATTCTAAAACTCTCAACATCATCTAAATTTTTGAGCTTGATTTTTTCTAAATCGGTAAGGTGTTTTTCTATTTCTTTGATCATATATGCTGCTAAATTATCTTAATTAAATTGAATTTGCTAAAACTTCACCAAAACTTAATTAAATCTATTCCGTAATATATAATTATTGCTGATACTACAAATCTAAAAAACTTGCCTATTAGCATCCAAATGGAAACCTTGTAGGCATCAACCTTGAAAAAACCTAAACTCAGAGCTAAAATGTCACCGCCTAATGGAAACCATGTGAAAAAAGCCAAGACGCTTCCCCATTTATCGATTCTAAGTTTAAAAGCTAAAACCTTTTCTTTTTTTATTTTAAAATACTTTTCAATTTTTTTCCAATCTCCAATTCTTCCAATATAGTATGATGTCATTCCGCCCATCCAATTTCCAATGGTTGCTATCAATATTGTTAATTGAGGATTGAATCCCTTAACAATTAAAATACCCAAAATAACTTCAGGACTAAAAGGAATTATAAAAGTTGCAGCTAAAAAACAAGAAATAAATAATCCTAAATACCCTAAGTCAGCAAAGTATTCCATTTATGTTATAAATTTATAGTCTAATAAAATTAAAATTTAAATTTTGATTTATATTGATTTAATTGTAATTGTAGTTTTACTGTATGCCTTTTTAAAAGGGTTTTCAAACGGTCTTGTAAATGAATTAGCTTCATTTCTTGGATTACTAATAGGGGCTATTATTTCTTATAGTTTCTCAGACGATTTGTCTAAAATTATTGATGATTATGTAGAAATTGATGGGCAGATCCTAAATATTTTAAGTTTTATTTTACTATTTATTCTGACCTCTTTTTTATTTACAATTGCTGGAAAATACATGACTAAACTCATAAAATATATTTCATTAGGGACAATTAATAGACTGCTTGGTGGCATATTTAGTTCACTTAAATTTTTAATTATAATTGTATCAATTTCAATGGTGATAAACTACTTTTCAGAGCTGCTTGCTATAGAAATTATTCCATCTGACCAAATAAATAAATCTACGGTTTATCCAATTTTGATTTCAATTGGTGATCTTTTATTGGAAGTTTTAAATAATAAATCTTTGACTATTTAATAAGTCTAAATGATGAAGTGGTTAACCACCCTTTATTGCCATTTTTGAGCTCAACCAAACTCCAATCATTAACACTTTCAATAATATTGAGTTTAGTTCCCTCATGTAGTTTGCTAATTTCTTCCGATCTTAAATTTGGTTCACTCCTTAAATCAACTTCTTTATCAAATATAATTGCTGGGTTATCGTTTAGATAATTATTTTCAGAAATATTAGCAGCAATTAAAGTAAAAACAAAAAATAATGAAAATGATAAGGCTGTGATAAAATACCTTTTTTTATTTTTTGGCCTTTTACTAATAAAATATAAAACCAAAAATATGACAGCTAAATATTCAAAAAACAAATAAATATACTGCCATGTGGAATAATTAAATAAATTGATAAGACTACTGAAAAAAGAAGAAATTTGGTTTTTAGGCAAAGAATCAATTTTATCAATTAACATATTATTAGCGAATGATAAATTATTTAATATTTTATCATTATTGGGACTAAGTATCAAAGCCTTTTCATAATAAAAAATTGAATTTGCAATATCATTAAGTTTATAATATGAATTACCTAAGTTGTAATATAATTCGTTCGAATGGCTGCCATTTTTTAAAATTAAATTATACTTTTCTATTGCTTCAAAATACCGTCCCTGGTTGTAAAAATCATTTCCTTGATCAAACAATTCTGAGTTTTGACTGTAGCTTAAAAAAGTAAATAATATGAAGATAAATTTTGTTGATTTTGATATCATGATTTCTCAATATTATAAATTATTTCAACAGCTTTTTCATAATCAGCTTTCATTTCTTTAGGGGATGATGGAGTGTACCTTGCATACTCACAACTTTGTAATATTTCTATTAGCGATTCAATAATATGACCATCAATATTTTTATCAGATAATTTAACTTTTATATTATCCTTAGAAAATTCTGATGTTTGAAAATCAAATCTAGATTTTAAAAAATTAAACAATGCTTTTTCCAGAGAAATATAAAAAAGGTCCGTATTATTAATATCATTTTTTGCTATTTCTAAAAAGCTATCCGCAAGCTTTCTAGAAAGTTTCGATTTTTTTTCATCTGATGATATTGAATCTTTTACAAATCTTAAATAAATTAAAACAAGAATAATTATTATAATTGGTATGGCAATTAAGTAATATCTAAATCTATCAATCAAAGAACTCGTAGTTATAATATTATTAAAATCAGATTTTAAGTCAATAAAATTAAATTGTAATGAATTGGTTGGGATATTAATTTTTTGATCAACGTTTTTTTCGTTTTCATTAGAAACAATTGGGCCATCATAAACATCAATAATTTCCTCATCAGAATAGATTGTAACATATTTTTTAGAAGAGGGATTAAAATAAGAAAACTTAACAATTGGAATTGGATATTTTCCTTGAAATTGTGGAACAATAGTATAAGTGTTTGAAATATTTCCATTCATTCCCGAAAGACCTATTTTAACATTTTCTTTGAACTCAGGATCATATTTTTCTAATGATGATGGGACAATTATTTCAGGGAGTGAAAATAATTTTAAATTTCCAGTACCTGCAACCTTTAATTCTAGTTGAAAAGACTCTGTAGCTTTTAATTCAGTTTTATTGGAAGAAAGAGAAATATCAAAGTCTCCAACTGCACCCGCAAAATCTTCAGGTCTATTTTCATCAGGTAATGTTTTGACATTAATTATTTGTTTATCAGATGATACCTTACTTGATGTTTGCGTATAAATAATATTCCCAAAAAAATCTCTTCTATTGGTTGGAACGTCAATTGACACGTCCAATGTCATGGGGTTAATTTCTAACCTTCCATCCTTTTGAGGATATAGTAAAGTTTTTTTCCAAGTTACGTAATTGTAGCTTTTGCCATTTAAAGATGATCTTTTAATCTCTAACCTAGGTACATCAATTTTTTGGGACCAAAAATTTTTAAATTCAGGAGAGTCTATTTCACCTAAATTTCTAACATTAATTTCTGGACTAAAGAACAACTTATAAACTATTGAAATTGGTTCATTCAAATAAGGACTTCTTTTAGAAACTTCCGTTACAAGCTGTATATCATCATCAACCAAAGATTCACTATTATTCGGAGATGCTGATGAATCTACAGCTTCTACCACCTGAATATCAACAGGGGAGGTTTTATATACATCACCGTCAATTTCAATTGAAGCTTGTCCGATAGTAAAACGTCCTCTTTTAACAGGTGATAAAAAATAGGAATATGTTTTAGAAAAAGTTCTTTTTCCATTAATCCAACTATTACTGACTGACTGATTCGGTCCACCAACTATATTAAACCCATTAAAGCTAGGTGGAGAAAAATTATCTCCATCTTGATTCATTTTAAAATCAACTCTCAAGTTTTCATTAACACCTAACTTATTTTTACTTAACTCGGTTTCAAACTTAACTTGAGACCAAGAAAGTGTACAAAACAGCAAAACTAATATGATTTGAAATTTGTTTTTCATACTACCAATCCTTTTTGTTAGATTTTGGATTACCCTTAAACTTTTTCTTATTAATTTTTTCCTGTACTTTCTTTTCCTCCTTACTCATCGCTTCCAAAATATTCTTAAGCTGCTGAGGAGAAATATCTTGTTTTGATGGTTTATTTTCAGATTTTGATTTGTCATCTTTCTTATCTTGCTTCTGCTGATCCTTATCTTTTTTATCTTGGTTTTGATCCTTATTTTTCTCTTTGTCCTTATTGTCCTTATTATCCTTATTATCTTTTTTATCCTTATTATTATTTTGATTTTTTAGTAGCTCTTTTGCAAGAACATAATTATAACGAGTCTCCTCATCATCTGGATTATTTAATAAAGCTTTTTTAAAATTATCAACGGCACCTTGATAATTTTCTTCTTGCATATACGTATTTCCTAGATTATGAAAGGCTTTATGTAATTCTTCTTTACTTTCTAATTTATCCAATGATTTAGAGAAGTTAAACCTAGCCTCCTGTGGTAAATTATTTTTATAAAGGGAATTACCTAAATTATAGGGTGCTTTATAATTTAATGAATCATATGAATAAGCTTTTCTATAGTTGAACTCAGCTTCAGCATACTTATCTTTTTGAAATTCCATATTTCCATCAAAAACTAAATTATTAGAATTCTTTTTGTTTTCTTCTTGAGAAAAAACAAATCCAGAAAAAAATAATATCAATATAAATATTCTACTAATTTTCATTAAATAAATTAAGTTTTTCAATCCACTTAGTTTTTTTATTATATATAATTGAGTCAATTAAAAGTAATAATAATCCTATTGCTAAAAACCATTGAAATTGATCTTTAAAAGAAACAAATTGTTTTGATTCAAATTCTTTTTTATCCATTTCCTTCAGCTCATTTATGATATCATCAACAACTTGATTGGTATTATCACCTTTAATATATTTTCCAGATGATTGGAGAGCCATCTTTTGAAGTAGATTTTCATTTAATCTAGTTATTACAACTTCTCCTTTATCATCCTTTTTATATGATTTAACAATATTATTTTCTTTAATTGGAATGGGTGCACCTTTTGTTGATCCTAATCCAATTGTAAATATTGTTATTCCACTTTCATCTATAGCAGAAAATAGCTGATCCTCCTTGAATTCATGGTCTTCACCATCACTTAGAATACACAAAACTCTGTTAGTTTGATTATCATCATCAAAATATCCCTTTGATAATTCAATAGCCTCTATTATTGAAGTTCCTTGTGAAGATAACATATCAGTATTTAAACTCTCTAAAAACATTTTAGCAGATGAAAAATCGGTTGTTATAGGCAAAACAGGAATTGCAGTGGATGCATAAGCTATTATACCAACTCGATCAGAGCCCAACTTATTAAACATCTCCGAAACCAACCTTTTGGCTTTAAAAATTCTGTTTGGTGCAATATCCTCTGCAAGCATACTTTTAGAGACATCTAAAGCAAAAACAATATCAACTCCTTCTCTTTTTACAGTTTTAAGCTCGGTGCCAATTTTTGGATTGACTAAACCAAATACTAAAAAAACAATTACTAAAAAAGTCAATGATGCTTTTAAATATAGTTTTGATGAAGAAAATTCAGGACTCAAAAAGTTAAGTGAATCTGTATTAAAATATTTTTTAATAATAGTTGTTCGCCAAATTTTGTAATAAGAAAAAACTAAAATCAATATTGGTATTGATATCAAAAAATAAAAATAAAATGTTTCTTCAAGTTGATACATTAAACTATACTTTTAAAAATTAATTTTCTTGATATGAATTCTACAAATATTAGGCCTAATGCTATTAACACAAATATTCTATATTTCTCCTCTGCATCAGAAAACCTTATTTCCTCAACTTCTGTTTTTTCCAACTTATTAATTTCATCATAAATTTCTTGTAAACTTTGATTATTAGTAGCGCGAAAATATAAACCGCCTGTTTTCAAAGCAATTGATTCTAACAGATCCTCATCAATTTCAACTTTAGTCATACCAAACCTGAAAGATCCATCAGGGTTTAAAGCGACTGGAGCTAATGCATTTCCATTTGAACCAAGGCCAATTGTATAAGTTTTAATTCCATAGTTTGTTGCCAAATCAGCAGCAGTAGTTGGGTCTATAAATCCAGAATTGTTAACTCCATCTGTAAGTAAAATAATTACTTTACTCTTAGCACGACTATCTTTTAATCTGTTAACTGATGTTGCCAATCCCATACCTATTGCAGTTCCATCTTGTATAATTCCATCAAATACAATATCATTGAGTGATTTAATAATAATCGTTTTATCAGATGTTACAGGTGTTTTGGTATAACTTTCCCCAGCATAAATTACCAAACCAATTCGATCATTTTTTCTATCATTTATAAATTCAGCTGCTACACTTTTTAAAGCTTCTAGCCTATTTGGTTTTAGATCTTGTGCTAACATACTTGATGAAATATCAACGGCAATAACTATATCAATACCACTACTAGTTTTTGTTCTAACTGAATTACTAATTTCCTGAGGTCTAGCCAAAGCAATAATTATCATAGTTATAGTTAATAACTTGAGTATGTCAAGAACAGGGTATATTCGTGATTTTAATCCAATCCTAAAATCAGATGTAGATGATATTTTAAATGAGCTTGTCCTGTTTTTATTAGTCTTAAAGAAGAATAATGCAAGAGGAGGAACTATTAATAATAGCCACAAAAATTCAGGATTATAAAATTCAATATCAAACATTATTTAATAAATTTTAATGAACTAATAACTCTATGGGAAACGGTTTTTAGGTCTTCATTTTTCCTTTCAAAAATAACCTCCAATTTTATTGATAACTTATTTACAACAAAAAGTATTGATTCATAATCTCTTTTCTTATTCAAATTATTATCATCAAATGATCCAAATATCTTAATTCCTTGGTCACCTTCATTAGTTTTATATTCCTCCTTCTTAGTGATTACATTCACGAAATTTCTTTGTTTAAATTCATCTAATAATTCATTTACGGGATCAGAATTCTCATCAATTATTTTTGTAATCAAATTGATTTCTAAATTTTCATTTTTAGAAACAAAACTCAATTTATTAACAGTTGAATCTTGAGATCTTAGCAATGCATCAGGTGTGTCTAAACTTAAATTTAGTCCTGTGTAAACACTTGATACCCATTTTTGTTTTAAAATTTTTTTATCACTATTAAATGTTAAAAATGAATCAAAATTTGGAGGACCAAATAAAACAATTATCAGAGATGATAAAGTAACTACTATGATTAATCCTGAAAATAAAGAGTATTTAATTTTTCTTCTCTTTATCATATCATTAAATCTTAATTCAATCAATCTCTTTTGTTCTTTTTCTTGTTCTATATTATTTGGGATAGATTTTTTTGTATTAACTATAAATGATTTCAATACTTTATTATCATCGGAGGCAACTTCATCTTCAGGGCTGAATTTTGCAAACTTTACTAAATCTGCATTATTTAAAACAGATTTGAAACTTTCAATTATTTCATTTGAAATATTAATTTTCTTAGAATTATTTAATAAAATTATTTTGTCTATCAATTGAGTTGTAGTACTTTCTGATGCAGAAATTTTAATATCATTTTCTAAATATTCCTTAGCAATCTGGGTAAGTTTAGAGTAGAATAATTTAAAGTCATTTTGACTATCTAAGGTTTCTTTTTCTAAACTGACCAATTCATCAATTGCATTTTCAAAAGGAGTTTTAAAATCATTCTTATTATAAATATGATTTTTAAATTTTTTGTAGAGTAAAAAGACTATCAATGAACCTGCAAGTAAGATTAAAATTGAAAATAAATATTTAGACAAGGGTGTTCTTTGTTCTTTATTTAAAATAATTTCCTTAATGTCAAAAAACTTTTTAGAGACTGTATCAACCTTTATGGTTCTAACTTCAATTGCAATGGAATCAGTAGAATATGCTTTGTTTTGAAATAAAATTTGTTGAGGTTGAATTGAATATAATCCCTCCTCAAAATTAGTCAGTTTAAATTTTTTAATTAGAGTTTTTTTTCCTTTGAAAAAACTTGTATCAACAGGGAATTCCTCAGCAATTTCAAATGGACTAAAATTGAATTTTTCAGGAAATACTAATTCAACTATTTTTTTAGATTCAGCTTTTATAATATAATTAAATTGTTGTCCTACTTTAATAGAAGTAGAATCCACCGAAGAGGACAATTCTAATTTTTCTTCTTGAGAAAAATTAATTTGAATTGAAAAAACAATTATTAATATCTGAAATAATCTAACCACGATTTTTAAAATAACCTAATAATAATTTTACATAATCCTGGTCTGTTCTGCAGCTAATAGTACCAGATCCATTTCTTTTAAATAGAGTCTCAAAATAATTTTTTCTTGCTAAACACTTTGCTTTATATTCTGATCTTATCTTCGAAGAAGATGTATCTATGAACTTTAGCTCAAAAGACTCCTGATCAATCATTGGAACAAAACCAATGTTAGGAATTTCTTCCTCAAACCTATCATAAATTCTGATTCCTGTTATATCATGTTTTTTACTCACAACAGAAAGTGATTTTGAAAAATCATTAGCATTAAAATCAGATAAAATAAATGCAATTGATTTCTTTCTAACAACATTAGAAAAGAATTTCAACGCGACCGATATATCAGTCTTTGTACTCTTAGGCTTAAACTCAATTAACTCTCTAATAATTCTTAAAATATGTGTCTTCCCTTTGCTTGGAGCAATAAAAAGCTCAATCTCATCTGAAAATAATATAAGACCTACTTTATCATTATTTTGAATAGCAGAAAATGCTAAAGTTGCAGATATTTCAGTAACTATATCCTTTTTTAGTTGAGAATCCGTTCCAAATAATTTTGAACCACTTATATCAATGATTAGCATTAGAGTAAGTTCTCTTTCCTCCTCAAAAACCTTAACAAAAGGTTGATTATACCTAGCTGTAACATTCCAATCAATTGATCTAACATCATCTCCAAATTCATAGCCTCTAACCTCACTAAAAGTCATTCCTCTTCCCTTAAAAGCACTCTGATATTCTCCACCAAATAAATTATTTGATAGTCTTTTTGTCTTTATTTCAACTTTTCTAACTTTTTTTAAAAGGTCTTTTGCTTCCAAAGTCTTGGTGTTTTATGGAACCTCAACAGAGTTGACTATTTTACTTATAACATCTTCTGCAGTTACATTTTCTGCCTCAGCTTCGTATGTTAAGCCAATTCTATGTCTAAGAACATCATGGATTACAGCTCGAATATCCTCAGGAATTACATACCCTCTTCTTTGTATAAAGGCATGGCATTTAGCAGCTGAAGCTAAATTTATACTTCCTCTCGGTGATGATCCGAATCCAATTAATGGTTTTAAATCAGATAAATTATATTTTTCAGGATATCTAGTAGCAAAAATCAAGTTTAAGATATACTTTTCAATTTTTTCGTCCATATAAACTTCCTTTACAGTCTCTTGTGCTTTTAAAATATCTTTAATTGATATAACTGGTTTTACCTTTTCAAAAGACTCATTAATATTAGATCTAATAATTTGTTGTTCATCATCAAACTCAGGATAAGTAATTACACACTTCAACATAAATCTATCCATTTGCGCCTCTGGTAATGGATAAGTACCTTCTTGCTCAATTGGATTTTGTGTTGCCATAACAAGAAATGGTAACTGTAACTTAAATGTGTTATCTCCAATTGTAACCTGTTTTTCTTGCATGGCTTCAAGCAATGCAGATTGTACCTTAGCAGGTGCTCTATTTATCTCATCTGCAAGAACAAAATTTGCAAAAATTGGACCTTTCTTGATTGAAAAATCATTTTCTTTCATGTTATAAATCATTGTACCAATTACATCTGCAGGCAGTAAATCAGGGGTAAACTGAATTCTACTGAATGAGCCTTTAACAGCTTGACTAAGTGTATTAATTGCCAAGGTTTTAGCTAAACCAGGGACTCCTTCTAAAAGAATATGACCTCTTCCAAGAAGGCCAATTAATAATCTTTCTATCATATATTTCTGACCAACAATTACTTTGTTGACCTCAGGTAATAGAACATCAATAAATGAACTTTCTTTTTTAATTTTTTCATTTATTTTACTAATATCAATTTTACTTTTATCCATAATCAGTTTTTTAAGGGGAACAATACTATTAAAAATTCTTGTTAAATAATGTTAAATAATGGTTAAATAAGGTAAGGATAAAATTATCTGTAAAGATTATTTTTAGAAATATAATTGTGAATTTTACTTGGTACCAATTTTAAATAATCTTCTTCCTCTCTAATAATACTCCTTATTTCACTTGATGATATTTTCATTATTGGAGCATCTGAAAAGATAACCGAATGATGATCTTTAAGTTTTGCATCAATTTTTTGTTGATTTGCTCTCGGGTATACATAAATTTTACCCTCTAAAATTTTCTTATAATTTTTCCAAGTTTCCAGTCCTATCAAATTATCCTCACCCATAATTATACTAAAATTAAGATCTGGATAATTGTTTTTAAGCTCAACTAGGGTATCTGCTGTATAATTAGGTTTTGGTAAATTAAACTCGATATCACAATATTTGAATTTTTCATTATCATCACAAAAGTTTTTTCCCATTTCCAAACGAATAGACTGGTCTGTCAAATTTTCATTAATCTTATCAGGATTTAAAGGTGTAATTACAAACCATATTTCATCAAAGTATCTTTCTAAAAAATAAATCGCAATTTTTTCATGTCCAATATGAATTGGATCAAAAGTTCCAAAAAACAAACCAACTTTTCTCATCATTTATTTAGGAAACCTTTAACTATTTCAATAATTTCTGACTTTGCCCTATTCAAATCATCATTGGTTATTGAGTAATCAAAAGTAGATTTCATTTCAATTTCTTTTTTTGCTTTTTTTATTCTTTCTTTTAGATCATCTTTCGAATTTAATCCTCTTTCAATCAATCTTTTTTCTAATTCCTCTATAGTTGGTGGATTGATAAAAATTGTCAATGCTTTATCTAGGAAATATTTTTTTAAACTAACTGCACCAATTACATCTACATCAAAAATTATGTTATGATTTTTGATCAACTTATCAACTTCAGATTTTAAAGTTCCATAATACACCTCCTCATAAACTTTTTTCTAATTCAATAAACTCATTATTGTCTATTTTAGCTTTGAATTCATCTAAACTTAAAAAGTAATAATCAATTTTATCATTTTCATTTTCTCTTTTTTGCCTTGTTGTTGCTGATATGGAGAATTTAAGATTAAATATTTTCTGATCCAAAAGGTGTTTTGTAAGAGTAGTTTTTCCACTTCCGGATGGTGCACATAATACAATTACTTTTCCTGATTTCATACTATGTTTAATACTTGTTCTCTTATTTTTTCCAAACTCGTTTTCATTTCAACTACTTTGGATTGGATTTCAGAATTATTGGCTTTTGATCCTATTGTATTTATTTCTCTACCAATTTCCTGACAAATGAATCCTAATTTCTTTCCTTTTTCTATGCCATCATTATTTAAAATATCATTAAAATAACTTATATGACTTTGCAGTCTTACTATCTCTTCATTAATATCAATTTTTTTCTAAATAATAAATAACTTCTTGTTCTAATCTATTTTTATCTAAGTCAACTATTAAATCGTTTATTTTTTTATTTAAACTGTCTTTTAATTTAGCTGAATGTTTTTTAGAAAGAGTGACAACCTCTTTTAATAGTTGTGATATTAAATTAGAATTATTTTCTAGGTCTATTTTAATACTATCTCCTTCCATAGATCTAAAAACAATTACATTTTCAATAACTTCATCAAGCGCTAAAAAAAACTTTTCCAAATCTAACTCCGAAAAATTTCTTTCATTTTTATCAATTGAATTTGGTAGATTGATAACAGCTTTTAAAAGTTGTGACGAGTCAAAATCAGAAATTTCATTGAGTTCTTCAAAATAATCTCTTATTACTTTTTTATTGAATTTTATTGAATCTGAATTGTTACTGTTTGAGTTTATTTTTAAATCTACTTTACCTCTAAATAATTTCTTTTTTAAAATATTAGCAATTTCAATTTCTTTGTTTGTTAGATAACTTGGTAAACTAATTTTACTGTCAAAAAATTTACTATTAAGTGTTTTTAACTCAATATCAAATGAAAAGTTATTTGAATTAAAAGAAATTGACCCGTATCCGGTCATTGAGTGAAGCATGTACAAATTTAAGAAAGTATTTTTAAGTAGAAATTATAATTTACGAAGCCAAATATTTTTAAATGAAACTTGAGAGCAACAATGATTTTGAAGTGAGATTGGTCCATCGCCGTGAGCAATATTTTTAGGTGGTCCAACATTTTCAGTCGTCCCTAATATTTCAACATGATTATGAATAAGCACACCATTATGAAAAACAGTAAAATACCCTGATTTTATTTTTTTTCCTTCAGAGTCAAATTTTGGAGCATCAAATATTATATCATAGGACTGCCATTCGCCAGGTTTTCTAGATGCATTGACCATTGGTATATATTGTTTATATACTGAGCCCGCCTGTCCATTAACATAGGTTGACGATTTATAACTATCCAAGATTTGAATTTCATATCGATTTTGTAAAAACACACCACTATTCGAACGACTTTGATTTTTGTGTGATATGTCTTCACTTGTCTTCCATTCAATATGTAATTGTACAGAACCAAAACTTTCTAAGGTTTCTATCCCCCCGGATCCATCAAATACTACAGTAACAGATCCATCATCATTTATTTGCCAACCACTTTCTTTATTTGACCATTTGGCTTTCCATTTCGATAAATCTGTTCCATCAAATAAAACTATAGCATCATCAGGTGCAGAAGAATCTGAAATAGAGTAAACCTCATTTGGAATTGGTTCCCAGATTTCAGTATCCTTAGATGATTGTCCTTTACATGCTATAAAAAAAATTGTTAAAAGTAATGTGGTATAAAATCTCATAAACCAAGTATTTTTTTAATTTGTTCCTTATCAATTTTAGCACCTGCAAAATCGTCAAAAGATTTTTCTGTGACCTCAATAATATGATCAGTAATGAATTTAGCCCCCTCTTTTGCACCTTGCTCTGGACTCTTTATACAACATTCCCATTCAAGCACCGCCCATCCATCAAAACCATATTGACTTAACTTAGAAAAAATTGATTTAAAGTCTACTTGCCCATCTCCTGGTGATCTAAACCTACCGGGTCTATCTTTCCAGTCTAAATATCCTCCGTAAACACCTGCTTTTCCGGTTGGATTAAATTCAGCATCTTTTACATGAAACATCTTAATGTAATCTTTATAAAAGTCAATAAATTGTAAATAGTCTAGTTGTTGTAACACAAAATGACTTGGGTCGTAAAGTATTTTAGCTCTTGAATGATTATTGGTGGCTTTTAAAAATCTTTCAAAAGTTACTCCATCATGAAGATCCTCACCTGGATGAATTTCATAACAAATATCTACTCCTTTAGAATCGGCATGATCCAAAATTGGTTTCCACCTTTTAGCTAATTCTTTAAATCCCTCCTCAACTAAGCCAGCAGGTCTTTGAGGCCATGGATAAAATGTATGAAAGAGTAATGCACCAGAAAATGATGCCATTGGAGAAATTCCTAAATGATTACTTGCGTTAATTGCATTATTCATTTGTTCTACAGCCCATTTTGTTCTCTCTTTTACGTTTCCATGAAGATTTTCTGGTGCAAAAACATCAAACATCAAATCATAAGCCGTGTGACTAGCAACCAATTGACCCTGTAAATGTGTAGAGAGTTCACTAATTTCTAAACCTTGTTCTTTTAAAATTCCCTTTACTTCATCACAGTAATCCTTACTTGACCCCGCTTTATCTAAATCAAATATTCTTTTATCCCATGTAGGAATTTGAACAGCTTTGTATCCAAGACTATTTGCCCATTTTCCAATATCTTTTAGGTTATTAAAAGGTTTTTCATCACCACAAAACTGGGCTAGAAAAATAGCAGGTCCCTTAATAGTTTTCATAATATTAAATTAACTTTTCGAGTAGTTTTTTTGTTGCTATAATTCCTTCATCTTCACTTAACCTACTTCCCTCGTATTCAATTCCAATATAACCTTTATAGCCAGCTGTTTTGACTATTTCAATCATTTTTGAATAGTCAATTTTTGTTTCATTTCCAGAGTAGTCAAAATCATAAGATTTTGCACTTACAGCATGAGCAAAAGGCATTAATTCCTCAACTCCCTGGTAAATATCATACCATTTATTACAACGCTTTGGAGAACCATCTAAACAAAAATTTCCAAAATCTGGAAGTGTTCCACAATTATCTAAGTTGACTTTACTCATTACATTAGCTAAATATTTACCGTTTGATGATAATCCACCATGATTTTCTACAACAACATTTATGTTTTTACTGTATTTGCTCAAAGTACTTAGAGATTTAACAGAATTGTCAGTCCATCTATCTAAATTCTTTTCACCACTTAAATTCAATCTTAATGTCTCACATCCTAATTCTGAAGCAAAATCTATCCATTTTTTATGGTTATCAATAGCTTCTAATCTTTCTGTATTATTTGAGCTTGCTAAACTTCCCTGACCATCAATCATAATTAATACATTATCAATTCCGTAATCATTAGATCTTTTGATTAATTCTTTTGATAATTTTTTCATTGACATTTTTTCTAATAAGTTAGAATGTGTCGTATATAAACCAGATACGTACTCAATAGCCTCTATTCCAAAAGATCTAGATTTTTTGGCGAAATCAAGCCCTGATAACTCTCCTGCCTTTATAGCTTTATTTAATGACCATTGAGCTAAGGAAATTTTAAGACCTGTTTCTGATTTAACTGATGAGAAAATTTTTGATGGAGCCAATCCAACTAAACTAGATATGGCTGCAAGTTTAGAAAAGTTTCTTCTATTCATATAATTGTTGTTTTACTTAATAAATATAGCTAATTAATTTTCATGAAAAAACTACAAAAAATTACAAACAACTCTAAATAAATTAAATTTTTCGCTATGTCTTTTGTATTGCACTAATGAATTGTAAATTTGAAAAAAATAATTATGAAAAAGTTATTAGCCCAATTTTGTTTCGTTTTGTTAGTAATCAGTTGTGGAAACGAACCAAAAAAAGAAAAATTCTCGTATGATAGAGTTAAAGAAGAGCCTAAAGAAGTGGTCGATTCTAATACTATAATTCTAAACTCAAATGATCAAATGTTATTTGATAAAAGCGTACTAAAAGCTAAAGCTGGTGAGGAAGTTAATTTATTATTAAATCACACAGGTCAAATTGGTAAAGAATTTATGGGTCATAATTTTGTTTTACTTAAAAATGGTGTTGATGTAGATGACTTTGCTCAAGCAGCTATGCTTGCAAAAGAAAATGAGTATATACCAGATGGAGATGACACAATTACTTACACTTCAATGATTGGTGGTGGAGAATCAGATAAAATTAGCTTCACAGTCACTGAACCTGGTACCTATGTTTTTCTATGTACATTCCCAGGTCACTATCAAATAATGAGAGGCGAATTTATAGTTGAATAAATGAAATTTAATACTAAAGTAATTCACGGAGGACAGATAAAAGAAAAAGCATATGGTGCTGTAATGCCACCGATTTATCAAACCTCAACATATGCTCAAGCTAGCCCTGGTGAACATAAAGGCTATGAGTACAGTAGAACTCAAAACCCAACAAGACACGCGCTTGAAAGATCAATAGCAAGTCTAGAGAATGCCAAATATGGTTTAGCATTCAGTTCTGGCCTATCAGCAATTGATGCAATTATGAAATTATTCAAATCTGGTGATGAAATTATTTCAACCAATGACTTATACGGCGGATCATATCGACTATTCAATAAGATTTATAAAAAGTTTGGTTTGAAATTCATCTTTACTGATTTAAGGGATCTAAGTAATGTTGAGAGTTTAATTAGTGACAAAACAAAATTAATTTGGGTAGAGACACCAACTAATCCAATGATAAATGTAATCGATATAAAAGGTCTTTCTGATATTTGTAAATCAAATAATATTCTTTTAGGTGTTGATAATACATTTTCAACTCCATATCTTCAAAAACCAATTGATTTAGGGGCCGATATAGTTATGCATTCGGCAACCAAATTTCTTGCTGGACATAGTGATGTGATATTAGGTCTGTTGGCAGTATCAAATGATGAACTTGCTGAAAAATTATATTTCATGCAAAATTCAAGTGGAGCAATCTGTGGTCCAATGGATTCGTTTTTAACACTAAGAGGAATAAAAACATTACATGTAAGGATGGATAGACATTGTGAAAATGCATATAAGATTGCTGAATTCTTAGATGGTCATCCCTCAGTTGATAAATTATATTGGCCTGGATTAAAACAACACCGCAATCATGATGTGGCAACTCGACAAATGAAGAATTTTGGAGGTATGATTTCATTTACAGTCAAAAATGGAAATTTTGAAAAAGTAAAAAAAATAACAAGTAATTTCAAGGTTTTCACTCTAGCAGAATCATTAGGGGGAGTTGAAAGCTTAGTTAATCATCCAGCTACTATGACTCACGCTTCAATTCCGAAAGAGGAAAGAGATAAAATTGGTATTGTAGATTCATTGATCAGACTGAGTGTTGGAATTGAGGATGTTAAAGATCTAATTGATGATCTTGATCAGGCAATTGGTTAATTATGACTAATTTTGTATAAATCATTGTAAATGAATAAAATAATCAATCAATTTTTAGCTGAAATAGATAACAGAAATTCTCATGAGCCAGAATTTATGCAAGCTGTTAAAGAAGTTTCTGAGGATTTAATTCCGTATATCGTTAGTCAAGATATTTATCATGGTAAAAACATTTTAATGAGGATGGTTGAGCCAGAAAGAGTTGTAATGTTTAGAGTAAATTGGATTGATGATAATGGTGAAATTAGAGTTAACAGAGGATATAGAGTTGAAATGAACTCAGCTATCGGTCCCTACAAAGGAGGATTACGATTTCATCCGAGTGTTAACCTAAGTATTTTAAAATTTTTAGCATTTGAACAAGTTTTTAAGAATAGTTTAACTACACTTCCAATGGGTGGTGGAAAGGGCGGAGCAGATTTTGATCCTAAAAATAAATCTGATGGGGAAGTGATGAGGTTTTGTCAAAGCTTTATGACAGAACTTTTCAGGCATATTGGTCCTAATACCGACATACCAGCAGGAGATATAGGGGTTGGAGGAAGAGAAATTGGTTATTTATTTGGACAGTATAAAAGGTTAAAAAATGAGTTTACCGGTGTTTTAACTGGAAAAGGTGTATCCTGGGGAGGGTCACTAATTAGACCTGAAGCAACAGGATATGGAACTGTATATTTCGCTGAAGATATGTTAAATCATATAGGTGATAGTATAAAGGGCAAGACTGTGACAATCTCTGGATCAGGTAATGTTGCACAGTATGCCGCTGAAAAATGTCTTCATCTGGGTGCTAAGGTTATTACAATGTCTGATTCATCAGGATACATTTATGATAAAGAAGGGATTAATGAAGAAAAGCTAAATCACATCATGGATATTAAAAATAATAAACGTGGTAGAATTTCTGAATACGTAAAGAAATATCCAAAAGCTGAATTCATAAAAGATAAAAAACCTTGGGCTGTTAAATGCGATGTTGCACTTCCCTCAGCTACTCAAAACGAAGTAAACGGTACAGATGCTAAAACACTACTTAATAATGGTTGTATATGTGTTGCAGAAGGTGCAAATATGCCATGTGATCACAACGCTATAAAACAATTTAAGGATAATAAAATTTTATTTGCACCAGGAAAAGCCTCGAATGCAGGAGGAGTTGCTGTGTCTGGTCTTGAAATGGCTCAAAATTCCTTAAGATATTCATGGACTAGAGAAGAAGTAGATGAAAAACTTAAAGAAATTATGATTAAAATCCATAAAAAATGTCTTAAATATGGGAAAGAGAAAGATTATGTAGATTATGGAAAGGGTGCTAATATTTCATCATTTATAAAAGTTGCTGATGCAATGCTTGCTCAAGGCGTTGTTTAAATCATACCAATGCTTACCAATTCTGAAGCGATAATTTTAGGTTATATAAATTATTCTGAAACTAGTGTAATTCTAAAGGCATATACAAAAAGCTTTGGTTTTAAATCATTTATTATAAGAGGAATACGAACAAAAAAAAAGAAAAAGATAACACTTGGACAACTTCAGCCTTTGACAATTCTTGATATTGAATTCAATAATACTAAAAACAATAAACTATCATATTTAAAAACAATTAAAGTTATTGAACCTTTTACCTCAATTAATAATGATATTATTAAAATAAATATCTGTCTTTTTTTAGCTGAATTTCTTTCTAAAACGTTAAGAATAGACCTTAAAAACACTCAGCTTTTTGAATTTATGAAGCAAAGTTTGCTTTGGTTCGACAACTCTGAAAAAGCTCCTAATTTTCATTTACTCTTTATTCTTAAACTTTCTGATTACCTTGGGATAATGCCTAAATACTCATCTGATGAGTATTTATTTTTTGATATTGAAAATGGGGTTTTTACAAATACGCCTGCATCAAAAAAATATGTTAAAGGTCAAGTTGTAGATGATTTACAGAATATTTTGGGCATAAAATTTGATTATAATAATAAAGTTTTAACAAACATTAAACAAAGAAAAGACATGCTTAACTTTTTAATTTTATATTATGAATTTCATGTTTCTGGTTTTATTAGACCTAAATCTGTTGATATCCTAAATGAAGTATTTTCATAATATATTATTACTCTTATTTATTCTATTTTTTTCTGAAGTTCTTTCTCAAAAAATTACACTCGTGGACTCAACTAGCGGTAGACCAATTCGAGGAGTATTAGTCTTTGATTCTGAAAGAACAACTAGAGCAGTTTCAAATAGAAATGGATTAGTCAATTTAAACAACTTTAAAGACTCTGATTCAATTGTTTTTGCTCACATAGTTTATGAGAGAAAAACTTTACTCTACAATTCATTAAAAGAAGGTGATAATATAATTCTATCGCCTAAAGCTTTAGGTTTAAATGAAGTTGTTCTTTCCGTTTCAAGAAATATGCAAAATATAATGACACTCTCAAGGAAAGTTTCAGTTATAAATAGAAGTAGTACTAACTTAGATATTCCGAGAAATACAGCTGAAATGCTCTATCATGGTGGTGGAATTCATGTACAAAAATCGCAAAGTGGTGGTGGAAGTCCTGTAATAAGGGGCTTTGAAGCGAATAGAGTTTTATTGGTTGTTGATGGTGTTAGAATGAATAATGCTATATATAGATCTGGTCACGTACATAACGCTATTTCTATTGATGCAAACTCTCTTGAGAGAACTGAAGTGATATTTGGTCCATCATCGGTTGGATATGGTTCTGATGCCCTTGGAGGTGTAATTCATTTTTTTACAAAAACACCAAGGCTTGATAAAGAGGAATTTTTTGATTATACAAAATCAATTTCTTACAACCTGAGAGATCAATCAAAAGTCAATAACTATTCTCTTGAACTAAGCACAAAAAACTGGGCCAGTTACACAAGTTATACCAAATCTTATTTTGGTGATATTCATATGGGTAAAGTTAGAAATCATGGATACGAAGATTGGGGGTTAGTAAATTACTACTCACAAAACATTAATGGTGGGTTTTTTGAAAATCAATCTGTAAACAACAATCCTAACTTGCAAAGAAATACATCCTACAAACAAAAAGACCTAATTCAAAAATTCAATTTAAAAATATCTAAAACTGCAAGATTGATTTTAAATTTTCAGTTTTCAGAATCATCAAACATAAATAGATTTGATAAACTGAGTGAAAAAAATGAAGAGGGAAAATTAAAATTTGCAGAGTGGTATTATGGACCACAAAAAAGATCATTTATCTCTTCTAAACTAAGTTTTCAAAGCAAAAAATTATTTGATAGAGCAGATATAACATTTGCATACCAAAAAATTGATGAAACAAGAAATAAAAGAAAATTTGGTTCAAACTTTTTGAATATACAAGATGAAAATTTAAATGTTTTCTCTTTAAACTCTGACTTTTTCAAAAGAATCGATAGACAAAAATCAATAGCATATGGATTAGAGTTAACAAACAACCAATTAAATTCTGAAGGATTTGAATCATTGGTTAATTCTGACAATTTAAACAAGTCTATTTCTAGATACCCTAACGATGGAAGTAGCTATAAATCAGTAGCTGGATATTTTAATTACAAAAGATTTATAAATAGAAATACCAATTATGATTTTGGACTGAGAATTTCAACAATTAGCATCAAAGCTAATTGGGATTATGATTTCTTCAATATAGACTATGATGACAAGTATAATACGTTATTTTTTCAGCAATTTGATGGATTAGAAATGAATAACTCATCTATTACCGGAAGTTTAGGAATTGTACATAGAATGAATGATTTTAATAAAATATCGTTTAATATTTCAAGTGGATTTAGATCTCCAAATATTGATGATATAGGAAAAATAAGAGAAAACTCAGGAATATTGAATGTTCCTAACATGGAATTAAAACCTGAATATGTTTATACTCTAGATTTTGGATGGTCAAAGTTCAATAAAAACTTTAGAACTAATTTCAATATTTATTATACAATTTTGAATGGAACAATAGGACGTGATTATTATATGGGAGAGGGCAATAGAATACTTTATGATGAAGAACTAGTTCAAACTATGGCGAATTTTAATTTAGGTAATTCTAAAGTGTATGGTGGAAACTTTGAATTAAAAGCAAGAGTTTTAGATAATATTCTTATAAATGGAAGTATAACTTACACAAAAGGATCAAGCTTAAAAGACATGCTCCCAATGCCTTCAATTCCTCCTCTTTTTGGTAGTATTAAACTAAAACTAATGAATGAAAAATCACAATATCAATTATCATACAGGTTTTCTAGCTCAAAAGATGCATCTTCATACAGTATAGGTGGTGAGGATGGTCTAGATGAAACGCCTTTGATAGTAGACTCAAATGGAAACATACAGTATGTTGGAATGCCTGCTTGGGGGGTTTTTCAACTATCAAGCTTATTTAAGACGACAATTTTAAAAAGACCCATTGATTTTAAGATAATACTAGATAATATTTTTGATATTCATTACAGAGAATTTGCATCTGGAATTTCATCACCAGGTAGATCATTAAACTTGGTAGCTATTTTTAATTAAGTCCTGTAAACAATGATGTTTGACCAATGATGTTCTTTTAAATATCTCCAATACTTCGTTCAGCCGAATCTACCCATTTCAAATACTTTTATTAATAACAATGATTTTAGAAATAATTAATATTTTTATAAAAAACAATTATGAAAGACCTAAATGAACTTATTAAAATTGTTGATGACTTAGTTTCTAATTTCGATCCAACACCAATCTTAGAAATACAAAAATTTCCTCTTCGTTGGGAAGCCGAAATATTAACTCAAGATTATGATTTTGATTTAAACATTTTAGAACTTGATGAAGATGCAGAAGACCAAAATTATTTAGTTTCTGTAGCTTCTGCTATTGAAATTAAAAAGTATGAAGATGGTAGCTACGAATTTTGGGATGGTGCTTATTGGGTCGAATCACATTCTTGGATAAGTAAACTTAATGAAAATGAGGATTATCCCTCTTTATCATTACTTAATCAAAAGTTTAAAGACTTAATTAGTTTGAAAACTTTTTTAAATGAAACTTACGGATAAGGATTGAAATAGAGCCGGATAATATTAGATAATATTTTTGATATTCATTACAGAGAATTTGCATCTGGAATTTCATCACCAGGTAGATCATTAAACTTGGTGGCTATTTTCAATTAAGTACTGTTTATTATCCATAAATTACATTAAAATTAATTACTTTCGTTTTTTGATTTTTTATGTCATTTAAAGAATATAAAACATTAGATCTAATTAAGGTTTCTGACCATATTTACTCTTTTTGGAAAGTTGATAAAACATTTGAAAAGAGTATTTCTACCAGAAATAAAAAAGAATTCATTTTCTATGAGGGCCCTCCCTCAGCTAATGGAATGCCTGGGATTCATCATGTGATGGCCAGAGCAATTAAAGATATCTTTTGTAGATATAAAACTCTGAACGGCTTCAAAGTAAACAGAAAAGCTGGTTGGGATACTCATGGACTTCCAATTGAACTTGGTGTAGAAAAAGAATTAAATATTTCTAAAGAGGACATTGGATCAAAGATTAGTATCAAAGATTATAATGAGGCATGTAAAAAAGCCGTGATGAAATATACAGATGTGTGGAATGATCTAACTAAAAGAATAGGTTATTGGGTAGATATGGATGATCCTTACATTACCTATAAATCTAAATATATAGAGTCTGTTTGGTGGTTATTAAAAGACTTACACGAAAAAAAGTTAATATATAAAGGGTATAGTGTACAGCCCTATTCTCCTAAAGCTGGAACGGGACTTAGCTCACATGAGCTAAATCAACCAGGGACTTATCAAGATATTACCGATACAACTGTAACTGCACAATTTGAATGTATAGATGAATCAGTCCCTGATTTTTTAAAAAAATATTCTAAAATTTTTGTTCTAGCATGGACTACAACGCCATGGACATTACCTTCAAATACAGCATTAACAGTTGGTGAAAAAATTGAATATTGTTTAATTAAGACATTTAATTTATACACACATCAACCAATAAATGTTGTATTAGCAAAAGAATTGATAACTAAAGTTTTTAAAATAAACTTCAAAGAGGTTCAAACTCAAGAAGAATTAGTTTTTAATAACGATAAAGAAATTCCATACATGCTATTGGAAACATTTTCAGGAAAGCAAATTATTGGAATGAAATATCATCAAATTTGGGATGATGCTCCTCTTCCAAATGATAGTCCAGAAAATGCATTTAGATTGATAGCGGGTGATTTTGTTACCACTGAGGATGGTACTGGTATTGTACATACCGCACCAACATTTGGTGCAGATGATGCTATCGCAGCAAGAAATGCTAAACCAGAAGTTCCTCCAATGCTAATTAAAAATAAAAATGATGATCTTGTTCCTCTTGTTGATCTCCAGGGAAAATTTGTAAAAGAATTAGGGTTTTTAGGTGGAAAATTTGTTAAAAACGAATATTATGACAAGGGAAAAGCACCAGAACGTTCAGTTGATGTTGAAATTGCAATTAAACTTAAAGAACAAAACAAAGCATTTAGAGTAGAAAAATATACTCACAGTTATCCAAATTGCTGGAGAACTGATAAACCAGTTCTATACTATCCTTTAAACTCATGGTTTATTAAAGTAACCGAAAAAAGAGATGAATTAATTGCCTTGAATAATAAAATTAATTGGAAGCCAAAGTCAACTGGTGAAGGTAGATTCGGTAACTGGCTGAATAATGCAAATGATTGGAACCTCTCAAGATCAAGATTTTGGGGAATCCCTCTACCCATATGGAAATCTGAGGATGGATCAGATACAAAAGTTATTGGATCCATTGAACAGTTAATAACTGAAATTAATCATTCAGTAGAAAATGGAAATATGAATTCAAATCCTTTTGATGATTTTGAAATTGGGGACATGAGTGATGAAAACTATGACAAAATTGACCTTCATAAACATACTATTGATGATATAGTTTTGACATCTGATTCAAAAAAGAAAATGTTCAGGGAAAGTGATTTGATCGATGTCTGGTTTGACTCCGGTGCAATGCCATATGCGCAATGGCATTATCCTTTTGAAAATAAAAATTATATAGATGATAACAAGTTCTTCCCAGCTGATTATATTGCTGAGGGAGTTGATCAAACTCGAGGGTGGTTTTATACTTTACATGTAATAGGAACATTAGTATTCAATTCTAATTCATATAAAAATGTTATCTCAAATGGTCTAGTTTTAGATAAGAATGGACAAAAAATGTCGAAAAGGCTAGGTAATGCAGTAGATCCTTTTGAGACTTTAGATAAGTTTGGACCAGATGCAACGAGATGGTATATGATTTCAAATTCTAATCCATGGGATAACTTAAAATTTGATGTTAGTGGAATTGAAGAGGTAAGAAGAAAGTTTTTTGGAACCCTTCATAATATATATTCATTTTTTAGTCTTTATGCCAATATTGATGAATTTAAAAATGAAGAAAAAATTATTGATTATAAGGAGAGATGTGAGCTAGACAGATGGATTATATCTGAGTTAAACACACTTGTTAAAGAAGTAAACGATGCTTATGAAAATTATGAGCCTACTAAATCAGCCAGGCTTATTTCGAAATTCGTTCAAGATAACCTAAGTAATTGGTATGTTAGATTGTCTAGAAGAAGATTTTGGAAAGGTGAATACAATACTGATAAAATTGCAGCATTCCAGACGCTATTAGAATGCTTAAAAACAGTATCAATTTTATCTTCTCCAATAAGTCCATTCTTTATGGATAATTTATTTCAAGATTTAACTATGAATAATGAATCTGTGCATTTAACTGATTTTCCTAACTACTTAGATTCATTAATAAATAAAGAATTACAGACAAAAATTAGAAAATCTCAAGAAATTTGCTCACTTGCTTTGTCATTGAGAAAAAAAGAAAAAATTAAAGTTAGACAACCTTTAAATAAAATAATTATTCCTTACAGAAATGAACTGGAAAAAGAAAGCTTAGTAGATATTTCTGAGTTTATAAAATCTGAAATTAATGTTAAAAATGTGGAACTTGTTGGAGATTCTTCTAAAATTTTAGTAAAAAAAGCTAAACCAAATTTTAAATTATTGGGTCCGAAGTTTGGAAAGGATTTGAAAATTGTTAGTTCTATAATTAATAATTTAAAATCAGATGAAATTGAGAAAATTGAAAATGAAAAAGCATTGGTTTTTGAAAATAATATTGAAATTTTATTAGAGGATATTGAAATTTATTTCGAAGATATCGAAGGCTGGCAAGTAGTTTCAGAAAATGGTACTACTATAGCCTTAGATACAAATATTAATGAAGAATTAAAAAACGAGGGGATAGCACGAGAAATAGTTAATAGAATTCAAAATTTCAGAAAAGATTCTGGATTTAATGTTAGTGATAAAATTATTATAGAAATTGAAAACAATAATTTAATTGAAAAAGCTATTTTTGAAAATATTGACTATATTAAAAATGAAACTTTAGCTGTTGAATTAAATTTCAAACAAATTTTAGTCAACGCCCAAGAGTTTGAATTTGATAACTTAAATATTAAAATAAAAATTTTTAAAAACACATAAAATGAAAAAGGATAACCTGGTTGTAAGATACTCTGATAAAGATTTAGGGAGTTTTAAAAAAATAATTGAAGAAAAAATTGTGAAAGCTCAAAGAGATTTAGAGCTCATTAGAAGTGCATATATGAATGATGGTAACAATGGTACAGAAGATACATCTCCCACTTTTAAAGCATTTGAAGAAGGTTCACAAACAATGTCTAAGGAAGCTAATACACAACTTGCAATAAGACAAGAAAAGTTTATAAGAGATTTAAAAAATGCTCTAATCAGAATTGAAAATAAAACTTACGGGATATGCAGAGTTACTGGTAAATTAATCTCCAAAAAAAGATTAAAGCTTGTACCGCACGCAACACTTAGTATTGAAGCAAAAAATAACCAATCTTAGTAAAAGATCCTATGAAAATCAATGATTTTCTTTTAAGAATGTGGAAAGATTACTCTGATTTAAATCCACATATCAATAAGGTGTTGGATTTAATAAAAGAAAAAGAATCCAAGACTATAATTAACGATCACATAGCTTTAAGAACTTTCAATCACAAAAAAATTAACAGACATGTTCTCTCCAGATATTTTGTAGAAAATGGTTACAAGCCAATTGAGGATTTATCATTCACTAAAAAAAAACTCAAAGCAACTTATTATTTACATTCAGATCCAACATTACCAAGAATTTTTATTAGTGAGCTTTTACTAGAAAATTTTTCAGAAAAACTTCAAAAATCAATTAATAATAAAATCGATGAAATCGAAGTCAACTCAATATCCAACCCTGAATTTTTGACATCTGGTATTCCGTGGTCACCAATTGATTATAAAACATATAAAGAAATACAATCTGAATCTGACTATGCTTCCTGGGTTCTTGCTATGGGTTATATAGCAAACCACTTTACGGTTAGTGTAACTGATTGTTCATTCTTTAAGAATTTAACTCAGTTAAATTCTTATTTAAAAGAAAATGGGTTTGATATTAATTCATCTGGAGGAGAAATTAAAGGTTCAGTAAGTCAAGGATTAGAACAATCATCAATTATGTCTAAAGAAATTGAGGTAAAATTTTCAGATGGATTATACAAAGTCCCAGGATGTTATTATGAGTTTGCATACAGGTATAATAATTTCGATGGTTTTATAACCAAATCCGCTAATCACATTTTTGAAAGCACTAATGAAAAGTCAAAAGATTAGTTTTTATAAATGTTTAGCTATAGTCGCTTTCATTTTATTTTGTGACCAATTTCTCAAAGTATATGTTAAATTAAATTTTCCTCTTACAATTTATGGACAAGATCCAATATTTGACATGGGTTGGTTTAAGCTTTTATTTATTGAAAATAAAGGTATGGCTTGGGGAGCTCAAATAAGCGATTTTATACCATTTATTAGTGAAGAGAATGGAAAATTATTTCTTACTCTATTTAGAATCGTTGCGATTGGCTTCATTTTTTACTGGCTTAAAAAAACAATTGAGGATAACTCTAGTAAATTATTTAGTATATCCCTTTCACTAATATTAGCAGGAGCTATAGGAAACGTTATTGACTCAGTATTTTATGGCTATTTTTTTACTGAAAGTTATTTTCAAATAGCTTCCTTCTCACCAGGAAATGGATATAGTTCTATTTTTTATGGAAATGTTGTAGATATGTTCCAATTTCCCTTGTTTACTTGGACATGGCCATCATTTTTACCTTTTATTGGTGGAAATGAATTTACATTCTTTGAGCCTGTTTTTAACATTGCTGATTCCGCAATTTCTATTGGAATTTTTATGATGATTATTTTTAATAAAACTTTCTTTAAAGAAAACTAAAAATCTTGTTTGGCGTTACGCAGTAGTCTATTTTTATGTCACTCTCATCAATTCCTTCAATATAATTTTCAGGTTCGTATAAGGACAGGCCTATTTTGATAGTTTTTTTAGATAAATTACTTAAAAATCTATCATAAAATCCTTTTCCATACCCAACTCTGCTACCTTTTTTATCATAACTAAGCAAAGGGACAAATACTACATCAATAAGATTATTTTTTATCTTTTTTCCATTTTTAGGTTCTGGTATTCCATATTTATTTAATTCTAAAATGACATCATCATCCAAAACATAATTAGTTAAACTATAGTCTTTAAAATTTGATTTTGAAATTATAACTTGTTTCTGTCTTCCGTTAATGATATTTATTATTGGATTTGTATAAATTTCTTTATTTTTTTCAATTGATAAAAAAATATGGTAATTATGATATCCCCAAATGTCTAAATTCAAACAATTGTTTGCAATTTTTACACTTGAATCTAATAAGTCTTCTTCTGATAATTTATCTCTTAATGAGCGATATTTTTTTCTGGCTTCAAATTTGTCCATTATCTAAATCTAAACAAATAAAATAATTATTTTAGTCAAGTGTCTGATACATCTAAATTAATGCTTAAAATAATCCCTGAATTGCCAGGTGTTTATCAGTTTTTAAATAAGGATAAAAAAATTATATATGTTGGAAAAGCAATTAATCTTAAAAAAAGGGTAAAATCATATTTTCAAAAAAATATAAAATCTCGAAAAACCATAAATCTGGTTAAAAATATTGATAGTATTGAGCATGTTGTTGTTCAGTCTGAATCCGATGCTCTTCTTCTTGAAAACTCACTAATTAAAAAAAATCAACCTAAATACAACATATTACTTAGAGATGATAAAACCTACCCTTGGATTTGCATAAAAAATGAAAGATTTCCTAGGGTTTTTTTAACTAGAAAATTAATTAAAGATGGTTCAGAATATTATGGACCTTACACCAATATCAAAGTAATAAATGTCCTACTTAATATAATCAGAACATTATACCCTATAAGAAACGGTAATTATAATTTTTCAGATAGACAAATAAAAAACAGTAAGAAAGAGTTATTCTTAAAAGTTTTTAAAAAAAATGAACACTCAATTATAATTGGTTTTCATGAAAGTGGAGATAAAAAAGTTAGTGAAAGTCTACTTTCAGAAAACACTTATGATCAGAATATTGTTTTGGTAAGAGAAATTTTAAATGGAAAGTTTAAGACGGTGAAGAAAATATTAAAGGAAGAAATGTATACTCATTCGAATGATATGAAATTTGAAAGAGCTCAAAATATAAAAGAAAAAATTGAAGTATTAGAAAACTACCAGTCTCGATCAACAGTGGTAAGTAAAAAACTTAATAACATTGATGTATTTACAATTATTTCTGATTCTGAAAATGCTTACATTAATTACCTGCAAATAGCATATGGAAGGGTTATAAGATTTCACAATCAAGAAATTAAAAAGACCTTAGATGAAGATGATATTGATATACTAAGTTTAGTGATTTTTAACCTAAGAGTTAAGTTTAAATCTGAATCTAAAACCATTATATCACAATATAATCTCAGTACACAATTAAATGTAAAGTTTGTTGTACCCAAAACTGGGGATAATAAAAAGCTATTAGAATTATCATTAAAAAATTGTAAAATTTTCAAACTAGAAAGGCTCAAGCAGATTCAAATTCTAGATCCTGAGAGACACAAGAATAGGATAATGAATCAGATGAAAGTTGATTTGAAACTAGATAATGAGCCTAATCACATAGAATGTTTTGATATTTCAAATATTCAGGGTACAAATACGGTTGCTGCATGTGTCGTTTTCATAGACGGAAAACCTATGAAAAAAATGTATAGGAAATTTATCATTAAAACCGTATCCGGTCCGAATGATTATAAATCAATGGAGGAGGTAGTCTATAGAAGATATTCAAGGATGTTAAATGAAAAATTGGATTTGCCTAAGCTGATCATTATTGATGGTGGCAAAGGTCAGTTAAGTTCAGCTGTAAAGAGTTTAAAAGAATTAAAATTGTATACAACAATCCCTATAATTGGAATCGCAAAAAGACTGGAGGAGTTATATTACCCAAATGATTCTATACCATTATACTTGAACAAAAAGTCAGAAACTCTAAAAGTAATTCAAAATTTAAGAAATGAAGCACATAGATTTAGTTTAACTTTTCACAAAAGCAAGCGATCTAAAGATTCTCTCAAATCGGAACTAGATGTAATTCCTGGAATTGGTGAAAAAACTAAATTGAAATTACTCAGAAAGTTTAAGTCAATTTTGCAATTAAAAAAAGTAAGAAAAGAAGAAATTATAAATGAAATTGGAAAAAGTAAAACAAAAAAACTAATAGACTTCTTAGATAGAGAAAACTAGTTTTATAATTTTGTATTCAAAATGAGACTTATTTCGTTTCTTTTATGCTTAATACCTATTAATTTTTGTTTATCACAACAAGAAGTTTACGAGAATAAAAATGAAAAACAACTTTATAATTTCGACGCTTTCAAATCAGGTGAAAAACTCGAATATAGATTAAACTATGGGTTTTTTAATGCCAGCTATGCATCCTTAACTCTAAAGGATGAAGTTTTGGATGGTAAAAAAGTATTAAGAGCAACTTCAATTGGAAGAACCACAGGACTTGCTAGATTATTCTTTAAAGTTGATGATATCTATGAAACTTTTTTTCCAAAAGAAAAAGTAAAACCTGTAAAATCAATAAGAGACATCTATGAGGGAGGGTATGAAAGAGAGGCTGAAACTATATATGATTACAAAAACAATAAGGCTTTATTTTATGATAAGTTAAAAAATATCAAAAAAGAATTTGATATACATCCTGATATTCAAGATATTATTTCAACATTTTATTATCTAAGAAAGCATTTTGATATTGCGTCTTTAAAACCAAATGATTTGATTTATGTAGACATTTTTTTCGACAAAGAAATATATCCGTTCAAAATGATGTTTTTGGGTATAGAAAGAATAAAAACTAAATTCGGAATTGTTGAATGCATGAAGCTAAGGCCTTACATGGATTCAGGAAGAGTTTTCAGAGATAATGAAGGTATTAAGATCTGGGTAACCAATGATAACAACAGAGTTCCAATTAAAGTGAAGGCAGACTTGAGAGTTGGGTCAATTGTTGCTAACTTAGTTTCTTTTAGAGGGCTTGCCAATCCATTTAAAATTGTGGTGAATGAATAGATTTATTTTCTTTATAATATTGATTTTTTTGTTTTCATGTGGTGAAAAAAATAGTGAAACAAAAATTGAGGTTATAAAAGAAAAAGTTGTAAAGGAATATGGATATACTCTGAATAACTTTAATATAAAAAAAGACACAATTGAATCAGGTGATTCATTTGGATTAATTCTAGAAAAGAATAATTTATTTTATCCCAAAATTTATGATATCGTTCAAGAAGCTAAGAAGGTTTTTGATATAAGGAAAATTAATATTGGTAGGCCTTATACAATACTATCATCAAAAGATTCATTAAATAAACCTTTAGTCTTTATTTATCAACCTAATCCAATAGATTACATTGTTGTATCATTAGGAGATTCCCTGTGGGCAGAAAAAAAACAAAAAGAAGTAAAACTTATTGAATTTGAAGCAATGGGAACAATTAAAAGCTCATTGTCCGAAACAATGCAAGAATTGAAACTAAGCCCCTTACTAAGTAATGAACTTTCTGAAATTTATGCATGGAATATTGATTTTTTTAGACTTGAAAAAGGGGATAATTTTAAAATTTTATATACATCTAAATACGTAGATGATTCAATATATATAGGTTTAAATCGAATACACAATGCTTATTTTGAACACAGAGGAAAACCTTTTTATGCTATTGAATTTCAAACTGATTCAATAAAAGGTATGTATGAGTATTTTGATGACAAAGGAAAAAATTTGAGAAGAGCTTTTTTATTATCACCCGTACAATTTAGCAGAATCTCCTCGAGATATAATTTACGAAGAAAAATTGCATACTATGGAAAAGTTAAACCACATTATGGAACTGATTTTGCAGCACCAATTGGAACGCCAATAAGATCTACAGCTGCAGGTAGAGTTGTGAAGTCAGGATATACAAGGGCTAACGGATACTATGTTACTGTTAGTCATAATGCTACATATTCAACTCAATATTTACACATGAGAAAAAGGGGATTAAAGGTAGGTACATATGTTGAGCAAGGAGATAAAATTGGGGAAATTGGTATGACAGGATTTACATCAGGCCCTCACGTGTGCTATAGATTTTGGAAAAATGGAAGACAAGTTGACCCTTTAAAGCAAAAACTTCCTGAGGCTAAACCAATTTCGGATATATTAAAACAAAAATATCTTACATATATGAGGCCAATTAAGATCAAACTTGATAGTATGGAATCAAATCTTAACTTTGAAGAAAAATTAATTACTATTCCCTAATAATGTCACTTCACAAGATAAATCCTACAAAAACGAAAGCTTGGAAGAAGCTGATTGAGCAAAAAGATAATTTATCAACTGAAACATTAAATAGTCTTTTCTCAAAAGAAAGTAATAGATTAAATTATTTATCGATTAAATGGGATTGTTTTGATGTTGATTTCTCTAAAAATATTTTAAATGAAAAAACATTTAATCTTCTTACTGAACTTGCTGAAGAATGTAAAATTTCTGATTCAATTAAAATGCTATTTAATGGTGATGAAATAAATGAAACTGAAGAAAGATCGGTGCTTCATACTGAGTTAAGAAACTTCAAAACGTCAAATTCATCAATCATGGCAGACAGAGAAAAGATTAAAAGTTTTTCATCCAAAATTATTGATGGAACAATTAAGGGTTATACAGGTAAAAAATTTACTGATGTTGTTAATATTGGTATCGGAGGTTCTGATTTAGGTCCAAAAATGGCAATTGAAGCTTTAAAGTTTTATAAAAACTCATTAAATATTCATTTTATTTCTAATGTTGATGGAGACCACACTGAGGAGGTATTAAAAACCTTAAATCCAGAGACTACTTTTTTTATTGTTGTTTCTAAAACATTTACAACTCAAGAAACTCTCACTAATGCCAATCTTGCTAAAAAATGGATTGAAAAAAAATTAGATACCAAAGAAATTCAAAATCATTTTTGTGCGATCTCTACAAATATTGATGCAGTAAAGGATTTTGGAATTAACGAAAACTATATTTTTAAAATGTATGATTTTGTGGGTGGAAGATTTTCTATGTGGGGTTCTGTTGGACTATCTATTTCAATTTCAATTGGATACGATAACTTTAAAAAGTTTTTAATTGGTGCTGAGAAAATGGACAAACATTTTAAAGAATCTCCAATTGAAAAAAATATTCCGATTTGTCTAGCGTTAATTGGTATTTGGAATAGTAATTTTTTGGGTTCACATACACAAGGAATTATCCCTTATACAGAATACCTTAATTTACTTCCAAATTATCTACAACAGTCTATGATGGAAAGTAACGGAAAAAATATTGATAGGTCTGGGGAAAGAATTAATTATAGTACTGGTAACATTATTTGGGGAGGTACTGGGACAAACACTCAGCATGCATTTTTCCAACTAATTCATCAAGGAGACAAATTAATTCCTTGTGATTTTATAGGTTTTAAAAAATCTCTTCATGGAAACAAAGACAGTCATAATAAGTTAATGTCAAATTATGTTGGTCAAATGCAAGCACTGATGAAGGGAAGAAGTTTAAATGAAATTGTTTCTGAAATGGAGTCAAAAAATATGGATGAAGAAACCATAAACAAGAACGCAAATTTTAAAGTATTTGATGGAAACAAACCAACTACATCTATCTTAATTGACCAGCTTAATCCTGAATCTTTAGGGATGCTAATATCCATGTACGAACATATTGTTTTTACCAAAGGTGTAATATGGAATATTTTTAGTTTTGATCAATGGGGTGTTGAATTGGGTAAAGTACTAGCTTCTAAGTTATTAACAGAAATTGAAAGTGGTGAAATTGGTAATCATGATCATTCCACTGAATCCCATCTGAAAAAATTAAAAAATATCTCTTAATTTTTATACTTCAAAAATTTTTTAATTTTTTGGTTAAATCCTGTTCATAAAATTAATTATTTAATAACATTTGTTGAGAAAAAAATTTTCATATTTGCCACAACTAAAACTATTCGAAAATGAAAAAATTTATTTTGTTTTTTGCAGCCATCCTAATTAGTGGGATTGGTCTTGCACAAACTACAGTAACTGGAACTGTTATCGATTCTGAAATCGGAACTGGTCTTCCAGGTGCTACAATTGTAGTCAAAGGAACATCAGATGGTGTTTCAAGTGACTTTAATGGTTCATTTTCAATTTCAGTAGATTCAGGAGCAACTTTAGTCGTATCCTATGTTGGATATGAGTCTCAAGAAGTTGTGGTTGGTGAATCTGCAAATGTTGGAATAATTCAATTACAACCAGGTGATAATGTATTATCTGGTGTAACTGTATTTGGATCTGTTTTTCTTGCAAAAGATAGACAGACACCAGTAGCAGTATCTACACTTACAACAGCTGAAATTGAAGAAAGAATTGGTAATCTAGAGCTACCTGAACTACTTAATTCAACACCTGGTGTATTTGCAACTGGTGGTGGTGGTGCTTTTGGTGATTCAAGAATTACTATTAGAGGTTTTCAACAGGAAAACATTGCGGTTTTAATTAATGGTATGCCCGTAAATGACATGGAAAACGGCAGAGTGTATTGGAGTAACTGGGCTGGTCTTACTGATGTTGTTTCGGCAATGCAAGTACAAAGAGGTTTAGGATCATCTCCTCTACCAATTTCATCTGTAGGAGGTACAATTAACATTGTTACTAAATCAACTGAACTTTCAGAAGGAGGTAAAATATCTGTTAGAACTGGTAATGATAACTATTTAAAAACTGTAGTTAATTATAATACTGGTAAAATGGATAATGGAAGTGCATTGTCATTACTTTTCAGTAGAACTGCTGGAGATGGATATGTGAATGGAACTGAATTCGAAGCTTACTCTTATTTCTTTGGATATGGTAAAGAAAGTGATGATGGAAAGAGCAACGTTCAATTCATTGTAACTGGTGCTCCTCAAATTCATGGCCACAGGTATAGAAGTTTCTACAACCAAGGACTTTTACAGCAGTTTAAAGACTATGGTATAAAGTATAATTATAATCATGGAACATTGGATGGTGAAAGTTTTAATATGAGAAATAACTTCTATCATAAACCAGTTGCATCTGTAAACTGGGAATATACTCCTAATGATAAAACAACACTTTCAACTACATTATATGCATCTTATGGTAGAGGTGGAGGAACTGGTGATATTGGAAGATTATATGGATATCAATATTTCAGTGGTGATCTAAACTATAATGGAAGATATGCACTGAGAAATCCTCAAACTGGACAAGTTGATTTTGATAAAATTTACTCTTCTAACAGTGGTCAGGCTACTACCTTCTACAATGGTAGAACATATTCTAATGTTTTAGATGCTGCAACTGGTTTATATATCGTTAACGATCAGGATGAGAGAGTTAATGGAGTCAAAAGAAATGGTATTATTAGAAGAGCTTCTATAAATTCTCATAACTGGGTTGGTGGTCTTATTAATTTAAAAAGACAATCAAATGAAAATTTTGCTTATCAAATTGGGGCTGATTTAAGATACTATAAAGGAATTCACTACAGAAGAGTAGATAATTTGTTAGGTGCTGATGGATATAGAGACTTTGATAAGTATGATAGAGTTTCTAACGGAGCGGTAATATCTCAAGAAGTGCCTCATACTGACTGGGGTGCTTTATGGAATGTATTCAAAAGTACTGATGATGATCAAAAAATTGATTATTACAATGATGGATTGGTTTCATGGCAAGGTCTATTTGGACAAGCTGAGTATGTTACAGATACATACTCTGTATTTGTACAGGCCTCTGTAGCAAATCAAGGATTCCAAAGAGTCGATCACTTCAGATATGCTCCAAATGATCCTATGTTTAAAAGTGAGAAAAAGAATATTTTAGGTGGAACCATAAAAGCTGGTGCTAACTATAACATAGATGCTAAGAACAATGTTTATGTAAATGCAGGGTATTATTCTAAAGCTCCAAACTTTGATGCTGTTTTCCAAGATTATGATAACTATGTTACGGCTGATTCAGATCTTAATAATGAAAAGGTTTTAGGTATTGAAGCTGGTTACGGATTTAGATCAAGTAACCTTACTATGAACCTTAATATTTATAGAACATCTTGGAAAGACAGATTCCTTTCTGATGGTGTAAGAATTAATGGTGTAAGTGGTATTGCAAACTATACTGGAGTTGAACAAGTGCACCAAGGTATTGAGTTTGATGGTTTATGGAGAATTAGTCCTTTAGTAAACTTAGAAGGTATGGTAACTTTAGGTAATTATGAATATGGTAGCGATGTTACGGATCCTAATGTTACAAACAATAGTGGACAATCTATTGGTTCTGCAACTCTTTATCTAGATGGAGAAAAAGTGGGTACAACAGCTCATAAAACAGCAAGGTTAAATCTTACAGTTAATCCATCTGATAAGTTCAAGTTTAACTTAAGCTTGTTCCACGCAGATGATATATTTGGAACAGTTAATACTGAAGATTTCCAGGATCCTGAGGATACAACTATGCAGCTTCCTGCATACGAACTGTTTGATTTTGGTTCTTCTTACACACTTTCAATTGGTGGAAAAGATGTTTATTTAAGGCTTAATGTCAATAATATTTTTGATGAAGAATACTATTATATGTCAAGGAATAACGTAATAGCTACTCCTACAACACCAACATATAAAGGAATTCCTTTAAATGCTAAGGTTTTTCCAGGTTGGGGAAGAACATATAACTTAGGTCTTACTTACAGATTTTAAATTATAAATTCCATTTAAATAAAAAACCCTTCTTTTTGAAGGGTTTTTTTATTTGAGACCTTTTACAACTATCACAAATTCTCCTTTCAATTTTTTATTTTCATATTCTGGCAACAAGTCCTTAATTCTTCCTCTTGTTGTTGATTCGAAAATTTTAGTTAACTCCTTAGAAATAGAAATTTCACGATCTAGTCCAAAGGAATTAGAAAAGTCTTGTAAGGTTTTATATAATTTATATGGGGATTCATAAAAGATCATAGTTCTTTTTTCATTTGATAACTCCTCTAACCTTGTTTTTCTACCCTTTTTAACAGGGAGAAATCCTTCAAAAACAAATCTTTCAGAGGGTAAACCACTTACTGCTAACGCAGGTATAAGTGCTGTTGGGCCGGGCAAACATTCAACTTCGAGATTATTATCAATACACATTTTAACAATTAAATATCCAGGATCGGAGATACTCGGTGTTCCTGCATCTGAAATTAAACCAACCACTAAACCTGATTCAATCTCATTAATTACTTTTTCAACAGTTGAATGTTCATTAAACTTATGATAGGATTTTAGAGTTTTTTTAATTTTTAAATGATTTAATAATTTTAAACTCCTTCTTGTATCCTCACACAAAAGTATGTCCACAGTCATTATACATTCAACTGCTCTTTGAGTTATGTCTCCAAGGTTCCCGATTGGGGTTGGTATTAAAATAAGTTTTGACATTTAAATTTATATTTGTCTAAAATAGTAACTTATCTAAGAAAAAAGAGTATTGGGAAGAATTGAAGTAATATGTGGTTCTATGTTTTCAGGTAAAACTGAAGAATTGATTAATAGAATAAAAAAATCGAACAAGTCATATAAGGTTTTTAAACCGGACATTGATACTAGAAATGAAAAAGATAAAATTAAATCTCATAGCAAAATTGAAATTGATGCCACCACTATTGATAATATTAATGAAATTTTAAATTATAAAGATAAGTTCGATGTAATTGGAATAGATGAAGCACAATTTTTTTCAAATGATATAGTATCGGTATCTAATTCGCTTGCTAACAACGGAGTGAGAGTTATTATTGCAGGTCTAGATATGGACTTTTCTGGTAAACCATTTGGACCTATGCCATTTTTGATGGCAATAGCAGAGGATGTTACAAAAGTACATGCTAAATGTGTTGAGACAGGTGAACCTGCTTTGTACAGTTTTAGAAAAGTTGATAATGATGAAACTGTAATGATAGGTGAAAAAAAAGAGTATCAGCCTCTTTCAAGAAAAGCTTTCATCTCTAAATCTAAAAAATCATAATTTATTGAGCTATCAAGGTACACACGTAGCAATCAACCTAAATAATTTAAAGAGCAATTTAAATTACTTAAAAGAAAATCTAGAGCCAAGCACAAAAATCATGTGTGTTGTTAAGGCCTTTGCCTATGGTTCTGATCCATTAATTATTGGAAAATTTTTAGAAAAGAATAATGTTGACTATCTCGCAGTAGCTTATACAAATGAGGGTGTTAAGTTAAGGTCGTCTGGAATAAAATTACCAATACTAATTCTTCACCCCCAGATCAATGATTTTGATGAAATATTAGAATATAATTTAGAGCCTAATATTTATTCATTTAGAATTCTTGAAAGGTTTTTATCAAAATCAAAAAAACATCCATTCCATTTAAAGTTCAATACAGGCCTAAATAGATTGGGGTTTAAAATTGATGATGTTGATTTGTTGAATAATATTTTAGGAAGTGGTAATAATATAAAATATTTATTTTCACACTTAGGTGCTTCTGATGATATAAAGGAAAAGGCTTTTACAATGGGTCAAATTAAATTATTTGATACAATTTCAAAAAAGATGAACAATAAGTTCAATAAAGTTTTTAATAAACATCTTTTAAATACATCTGGAGTTTTGAACTATCATGATTATCAATATGATATGGTACGCACAGGTATTGGTTTATATGGATATGGGAATGATGATGATTACAATAAGAAATTAAAACCCGTATTGACTCTAAATTCTGTTATTTCACAAATACATAATGTTCAAAAAAATGAGTCTGTTGGTTACAACCGGGGTTTTATAGCGGAAAAAGATTATAAAATTGGTATCATACCAATAGGTCATGCTGATGGGATCAGTAGAACATTAGGAAATGGTAAAATTGGTTTTAAGATTAATAATCAAATTGCTAAAACAGTTGGAAACATTTGTATGGATATGCTTATGGTTGATATAACAAATATAAAATGTAAGGAAGGTGATATGGTGTCAATTATTGATGAAAAAAATCAAACCGCAGAAGAGATTGGAAATATCTCAGGCACAATCTCATATGAGATTTTAACCGCATTATCGTCAAGAATGAAAAGAATTATTATTCAAAATTGATATTATAAACTATGACTAGGCTATTTATTTTTTTAATTGTGCTTGCTTTAAATATTTTTTATGGTTGTGGTCCTAGTAAAAATTTACTCGAGTCTGATGTGGATCGTGATAAAAAATCTGGGGGATTTGCAACTCATACAATAAAAGGCAAAAAAGTAAATCCTAATAATGAAAGTGATTTTAACAGGCTACTAAGTGGTAAGGTCCCAGGTTTACAAATTAATGACACTTCATCATCAATGTTTGATTCAACCGAAATAAGAATTAGGGGAGAAATAAATGTTCTGTATATAGTAGATGGAGTCAAAATGAACGCTAGTGATATAAATACATCATTAATTAAATCTATTAAAGTTATAAAAGGACCTCATGCAGTAACTCGTTATGGAAATGAGGCAATAAATGGAGTTATTCTTATCAGTACTAGGTAATATTTAAATTTTAATTGTCTAGGATTCATATTTATTTAAATTTGTGCAATACTTATAAAATGAATTTAGCAATAATTGGTGCGACTGGACTTGTTGGTGAAGAAATGTTAAAAGTTCTTGATCAAAGAAAAATTCAATTTACTAGCCTAACTTTAGTATCCTCAAAAAAATCCATCGGAAAATCTCTAAATTTTCAAGAAAAAAGTTACCAATTAATTAGTATTGAAGATGCATTTGAAAAGGAATTAGATGTAGCAATTTTTTCAGCTGGTAAAGAAGTTTCTTTAAATTGGGCTCCCGTTTTTTCAAAAAAAGGTGTAACGGTTATTGATAATTCTTCTGCATGGAGGATGGATACAACAAAAAAATTGATTGTCCCTGAAATAAATGGTGATGAGTTAACCCATAATGATAAGATTATAGCTAATCCTAACTGCTCAACAATTCAAATGTTAGTTGCTATTGCTCCAATACATAAAAAGTATGGAATTACTCGTGTTATAATATCCACATATCAATCGATCACTGGTACAGGCAGGATAGCATTAAATCAGCTTAATAATGAGTACAATAACATTGATGGTGAAATGGCTTACAAATATCAAATTCATCAAAATGCCATTCCACATTGCGATGATTTTGAAGATAATGGCTATACTAAAGAAGAAATGAAGTTAATTAATGAAACTCATAAGATATTAGATCCAAATATTAGTGTTACAGCAACTGCAGTAAGAGTGCCAGTAATGGGTGGACATAGTGAATCTATAAATTTAACACTAGAGAAAAGTTTTGATTTAATTGAGGTTAAAGAACTTTTAGCTCAATCTAAAGGGATTGTATTAGAAGATGATCCGGAAAATTTTAAGTACCCTATGCCTATAAATGCAAGAGGAAAAGATGAAGTGTTCGTTGGACGAATTCGAGAAGATTTTTCTTGTGAAAATAGTTTAAACTTATGGGTTGTAAGTGATAATTTAAGAAAAGGTGCGGCTACTAACGCGATTCAAATTTTAGAAACAATTATATCTAAAGGATTCATAAATTAATCTTCAAAATCCTCCATAAATTTTGTTGTATAGATTCCGTTTATATAATCATCATTGTCCATAAGTTTTCGATGAAATGGAATAGTTGTTTTGATTCCTTCAATAACAAATTCATCAAGTGCTCTTCTCATTTTATTTATTGCCTCTTCTCTTTTTTGATCCGTAGTTATAATTTTAGCAATCATGGAATCATAATTTGGAGAAATTGTATAACCACTATACACGTGAGTATCAACTCTTACTCCATGTCCACCTGGCAAATGTAAATTAGTAATTTTTCCAGGAGATGGCCTAAAATCATTTTCAGGATCTTCTGCATTAATTCTACATTCTATAGAATGAAGTTTTGGATAGTAATGATTACCTGAAACCTTGACGCCCGCAGCTACTTTAATTTGTTCTTTGATCAAATCATAATCAATTACTTGCTCAGTAATTGGATGCTCAACTTGAATTCTAGTATTCATTTCCATAAAATAAAAATTTCGATCCTTATCTACTAAAAACTCAACCGTGCCTACACCTTCGTAATTAATAAATTTAGCAGCTTTAACTGCTGCTTTACCCATTCTATCTCTTAGTTTTGAAGTCATAAAGGGGGAAGGAGTCTCTTCTGTAAGTTTCTGATGACGGCGCTGAATTGAACAATCCCTTTCCGAAAGGTGGCTAACATTACCAAACTGATCTGCAATTATTTGAATTTCTATATGTCTTGGTTCCTGAATCAATTTTTCTATGTACATATCATCATTACCAAATGCTGCTGAAGCCTCTTGCTTCGCACTAGACCAACTTTTTTTAAAATCAGCCTTGTTCCATACGGCTCTCATTCCTTTTCCACCCCCACCAGCAGAAGCTTTTACCATAACTGGATAACCAATTTTAGATGCGATTTTTAATGCTTCGTCTTCATTTTCAACTGCACCTCCAGAACCTGGTATAGTAGGAACTTTTGCCAGATTCATTGTTGAAACAGCGGTAGCCTTATCTCCCATTTTTTCAATCATTTCTGGTGATGGGCCAACAAATTTTATTTTATGTTCTCCACATATCTTTGAAAACTTAGCATTTTCGGATAGGAAACCATATCCAGGATGAATTGCATCTGCATTTGTTATTTCTGCCGCTGCTATGATATTGGGGATTTTTAGATAGGATTCTGAGCTAGGTGCTGGTCCAATGCAAACTGCCTCATCAGCAAATCTAACATGTAAACTTTCCTCATCAGCTTTTGAATAAACAGCTACTGTTTTAATACCCATTTCCTTACAAGTTCTAATCACTCGTAGAGCAATTTCACCACGATTCGCTACCAGAATTTTCTTAAACATAAAACATTATTAAGGTTCAATTAAGAACAATGGTTGATCAAATTCAACAGGTGAGGCATCTTCTACTAATATTTTTACAATTTTTCCCGAGAAGTCGGACTCAATTTCATTAAATAATTTCATAGCTTCAATAACACATAATGTGTCACCTTCTTTAATAGTATCACCAACGTTAACAAAAACATCTTTATCAGGTGATGGTTTACGATAAAAAGTACCTATAATAGGAGATTTAACAGTTATATAATTATCAGAGGGAGAAGAATCTTGTTGAGCATCTGATTTAGGTGGTTCAACAGGATGTGATTGAACAACAGGCGGTTGAGGTGGATGTTGTATTGGCTGTTGAACAACTTGTTGAGTTATTTCATTTGATTGAGATTTAGATCCTTTAATATTGATCTTAAAGTTATTATTCTCAATATTAACTTCAGCAACGTCAGTTTTGGAAACAAACTTGATAAGTTGTTGAATTTGCTTAAAATTCATAATTACTAGTATTAATACAGCAAAAATCGACAAAAAAACACAAAAAACAAGCAAAAATTACACAAAAGTGTTACTATAGTGTATAAAACAATCATAATTTGATAATAAAACATAGTATTTAATTATTATTAACGATTATTTCTCTCATTTATATTAAAAATTATCCATATTTGACTCATTATTTAAATTTTTTTATACTTTTTGGTATGTTTTTAATACTTTTTAGCCGTAATAATCAATATTTGAGCTGATTTAATAATAAAAGATTCAATAAAATGAATAATTATATAATTATTATGTAAATAGATTGATTTTGATGTGAATAATATATATTTATTAAAGAAATGACATTAAATAGTCCATATTTCCTTAATTACAAGTCAAAACAGTATGTATTTTTATCAATTATTGTTTTTTTTATTCATTTTTCATTAGAATCTCAAATAAAATCTAAGATTAAATTCCAAAGCGCAAATCCCTTTGCAATGAGTGATGTTATAAATAACCTTGATAAACTTGATTCACAAGAAGTTTTTGGAGAATTAACAATCCCCTATGATTCTGTAAATAATGAAAGAAAATATCCACTTATAATTGCAGTTGCAGGTAGTTTGGGTTGGCGTAAACATCATTATGATTATTTAGATATGTACCAAAAAAATGGGTTTGCAACATTTGAGCTAAATAGTTTTAAAAGTCGAAAAATAACATCAACAGTTGGTTCCCAAATTGAAATTACTACAGCTGCTATGATTCTTGATGCATACAAAGCTTTTGATAAACTAAAAACACATCCAAATATTAATATAAATAAGGTTTCAATTACTGGATGGAGTCTAGGTGGTGCAGTTGCTTTATTTTCCGGTTGGAATCCGATGAGAAATGCTATAACCAATAATCTAAAATTTGCATCACATTTAGCTATATACCCGCCCTGTTTTTTTGATCCAGAAAATATTGATTTTACAGATAAGCCCATTCATATTTTGATTGGGGAATTAGATAATTGGACACCGGCTGAACCATGTAAAAACTTTGTTAAAAAAATAAATAGCAAGGATAATGTTAGATTAACAATATACCCTGATTCACATCATTCTTTTGATAGTGAGGAACCTGTTTCTCATATTAAAAATGGTTATAGTTTTAAAAATTGCCTCTTTAAACTAAATAGTGAAGGAGATGTGCTTATGAATTACTTATCTCTTCCGATGTCATCTCCAATAATGCAAAAAATAGGGTTTTTATTTTGTGTAAAAAGAGGGGTAGATCTTGGAGGAAATGAAATTTACCGAAATGAGGCTTTCAAATTTGCCAACAACTTTATGAGAGAGACGCTAAATTAGCTATTCAGTTTCTTCAGCAGAATCAACTAAAACTTTTCCTCTATAGTAAAGCTTACCTTCATGCCAATGAGCTCTGTGATATAAATGATCTTGTCCAGTTGTTTTATCTGTTGCTATCTGAGCGCTTGACGCTTTATAATGAGTACGTCTTTTGTCTCTTCTAGTTTTTGATATTTTTCTTTTAGGATGTGCCATTTTTTACTTCTTTAATTTTTTAAGTTTATCCCAACGAGGGTCGAAATTACTACTTTTTTCTTTATTTATATCAAAATCTTTTAATCTATTTAAGATATCTGATTTAAGTGAACCATCGTCAATTCCAGGATGAATATTCCTTATTGGCATAGATAAAACTATCATTTCATATAAGAATTGGTCCAACTCGACTGTATGAGAGCCATGTGGTAAAATTATTAGCTCATCATTAGAATCATCATATTTATCACCAAATTTTAATAAGAGTTTCATTTTTGAATTAACTTCAAAGTCGAAAGGCTCATTCGATAAAGTGCAATTTATATTTGCCAAACCGCTTCCTATTATATGTAGTTCCAAGACTGTAGTTTTTTTTACAAGCTCAATTTTAACCTTTATATCACAACTATTAAAATCTGAATAATCATGAGAAACAAAAAAACTATTATCTAAATCATATTCAAATTTATGACTACCATCTTTTAAACCAATAAACTTTAAAAAAAACTGATTCGCCCTGCTCATTTTTAGGATTTGGCTTGCGAATATACTAAATTTTTCCTCTGTTTTTAAGAATATTTAAAGCTGTTACTATAGCAGATTTAAATGAGCTCTCATTTGCTACATTCTTTCCAGAGATATTATAAGCAGTGCCATGATCAGGAGATGTACGAACTACATTTAAACCAGCAGTGTAGTTAACACCTTTGCCAAAAGTTAAGGTTTTAAAAGGTATAAGCCCTTGATCATGATAACTGGCAATAATTGTGTCATATTTTTTATATGCGTCTGAACCAAAAAAACTATCACTGGCAAATGGACCTTCAATATCAACACCAGATTTATAAATTTTTTTGATAGATGGAATTAAAATATTGTCATCCTCATCTCCAATTACTCCATTATCACCGACATGTGGGTTTATTGAGAGAACCGCAATTTTCGGGTTTTTAATGTTAAAGTCTTTCTTTAGTGAATGTTCAATAATTTTTGTTCTTTTTTCAATTAATGCAGGTGTAATTTTTTCTACAATATTATTAATTGGGATATGTTCAGTCAATAGTGCAACTTTTATATCATCTGAAACCATAAACATAAGAGAATCTCCTTGAAAACAGCTATCTAAAAAATCTGTATGTCCTTTAAAATTAAAATCTTCACTTTGAATATTATTTTTATTTATTGGGGCTGTTACCAAAGCATCTATTTTTTTTTCACTCAAATACTTAGCTGCACAGAATAATGAATCTCTTGAAAATTCTCCTCCAAGTTGATTAGATTCACCAAACTTTTGGTCAAATTTTTTATCATTAATACTCACAACATTTACTAGCCCTGAGCTTGCCTCTTCAATACTGTTTATTTGAATTATTTGGCAATTGGTTTTGAAAAATTCATTTTGACTTTCAATCAATTTATGATTTACAAATACAACTGGTTTGAATTCATTACAAAGAGTGCTATCGGATAGTGATTTTAGCAATACCTCAAGGCCAATTCCATTTGGATCACCCGATGAAAAACCTATTAATGGGTAAAAGTTTTTTGACATCTCTTTATTTATAATGTGTATTTTTGAGCAAATAAATATACAACTATATGTTTACAGGTATAATTGAAAACTTATCAGAAATCAAAGAAATTGTTGAAGAAGGCGATAACCTTTCAATTAGTTTTTACAGCAAAATAACTGATGAATTAAAAATTGACCAAAGTGTCTCTCACAATGGTATTTGTCTTACTGTAGTGAAAATAGACAACAATATTTACAATGTTACTGCCATAAAAGAAACAATATTAAAAAGTTCGATTAAAAATTGGAAGGTTGGTGACTTAATAAATATTGAGAGAGCTATGAAACTGGGCGATAGACTAGATGGACACATGGTTCAAGGTCATGTTGATCAAACTGCAACTTGTAAAAAAATATTAGAAGAAAATGGTAGCTGGTACTTCGATTTTGAATATGAAAAATCTGATAATCTAACAATAGAAAAAGGGTCGATTGCAATAAATGGAGTTAGCCTGACAGTCGTTAATTCTAATGAAAATACATTTGCCGTAGCCATTATACCATATACTTATAATCACACAAACTTTAAGAATATTAGCATAGGTGACTTAGTAAATATTGAATTTGATATGATTGGCAAATACATATCAAAGATTATTAAGAATCAGTCATAACAAGAATGCAAAAAAAAATTCTTCCTCTTCTTGCTGCAACAATTGCCACTACAATTTATGGGATAAACCATACTGTTGCAAAAATGGTTATGCCAATTTACATAGGCTCTTTAGGTCTTGTTTTTTTGAGAGTTCTTGGTGCTACAATTATATTTTGGACAATAAGCCTTTTTTTTAAAACTAAACCCATAGAAAAAAAAGATAGGTTAACAATTTTAAAATGCGGGCTTTTTGGAATGAGTATTAACATTGCTGCATTTATTGCAGGGTTAGATTATTCCACACCTGTAAACAGCTCCATTCTGATAATAATTTCTCCAATATTTGTTGTGATATTGTCCTTTTTTATTTTCAAAAACAAAATAAATTTTATTAAGATTTTAGGTATAATACTAGGATTTATTGGGGCTATGATTCTAATATTAACTGCAGATTCAAATAGCTCTATTGGAAGAAATATTCCATTGGGCAACTTCTTATTCATTGTAAATAGCATTTCATATGCTTATTATCTAATTATTGTAAAACCAATGGCTGAAAAATATGACTTAATTACTCTTTTTAAATGGTTATTTTTAATTGGTTTAATCTTTAATTTCCCATTAGGTATCAATCAATTTTTAGATGTTGATTGGGCAAGTCTCCCTCTTTGGGAAGCTGTTTTACCAATGGTTTTTGTAGTGGTAGGAACAACTTGTATGACTTACTTTTTAAATGGGTATGCATTAAGTAAGATAACATCAACAGAAGTGGCTGTATTTATGTATCTGCAACCGATAATAGGAATCCTATTTGCAATTTTTACAAAATCTGATACAATAACTTTAATAATGTTTGTTGCTTCAGTTCTTATATTTACTGGGGTATATTTAACATCTGTACTTAAACAGAAGAAATAGGATTTATAGATGAATATTTTTTCTTATTTCATCCAATGACAGTGTTAATTCTTCAAAAGAATCTATGTAATAATATGTGTCCTGAACAACATCAATTTTAAAAGAGTGATTCATTACTCTATTTACATCAAATTTCTTTTTTTTAGATTTATTTGATAACACATTATTAGATTCCTCTTTTGAGGAAATAATTCCAGCGCCATATATCTTGAATTTATCGTGTTTTTTAATTAAGCCAAATTCAATAGTAAACCAATATATTCTTTGAAGCTTTTTAAGCTTTACCGGATCATCAATGACAGACATTGCAATCTGACCTATTTCCTTAAAAAAACTTGTGTATTCTTTATTGCTTAGTAGTGGTACGTGGGCAAACACATCATGAAACATATCTGGCTCTTCTAAATAATCAATTTGACTCATTGATCTAAGCCAACAAGTTGTAGTAAACTTCTTTTTAGATAAATAGGAAAAAAATTCCTCGGGCGGACTAATATTTGGGACTGTTTTAATTGTCCACCCTGTAGTATTTTTTAAGGTATTATTAATTTCAATAAAGTTTGGGATTTTTTCAGCTCTAAAATTTAATTCTTTTAACGCTATAATAAATTCCTCAGCTACAATATCATTAAGGTTTTTTAGTTGTCTTTTAAAAAGAATATTCCAAACCTTGAAGTCTTCTTTAGTGTAATTTTGATAAATCTGCTTAGTTGGTCTGGTAACTATATTCTTCACTAGTGTTCATAAAATTAATATTTTAAATAAACATATCCTTCAGAGTAAGTAACAGCTTTTCCATTAATTAAAACCCTATCACCCAAATCTTCACATATCATTTCTCCACCACGTTCAGAAAGCTGTATACATTTTAACTTGGATTTATTTAGTTTTTCACTCCAATACGGCACTAGAGAACAATGTGTAGATCCAGTTACAGGGTCTTCAAAAAATGAGCACTGTGGAACAAAATATCTTGAAACAAAGTCAGCTTTATCAGAAATTGAAGTAATTACAACACCCCCAGGATCAATGTTTTTTTTATCAAAAAGCTCTTTATTTATTTGAATATCTTTAATCTGGTCTTCATTTTCATAGACCAATACATAGTCGCGAGATTTCAAAATTTCTTTAGGTTTTATACTTAATGAATCCATAATATTCTGTGGTAGATCTGATTTTGTTGGCTTTCTATGTGGAAAGTCCATTTGCATATAATCACCATCAAATTTCACTATCAATTCTCCACTCATCGAATCAAATTTTACCAAATCTTTATTAAAATTCATATGTTTTTTAAGGCAATACGCAGTAGCTAAAGTTGCATGCCCACAAAGGTCCATTTCAATCTCCGGAGTAAACCATCTTAAATAGAAATGGTCATCTTTCTTAATGAAAAAAGCTGTTTCTGAAACATTATTTTCTTTTGCTATTTTTAGAAGCATTTCGTCTGGTAGCCAATTATCCAATGGCATAACACAAGCTGGGTTTCCTTTAAAAATTTCAGATGTAAATGCATCTATTTGAAAAATCTGTAAAGTATTCTTATTCATTGATTTAGGAATTTAATTAAAAAAATAATCATAAATTGTAATGTATAAATTTAAAATTTTATGAAAAAAATTGTCCTTTTTTTATTAGTAGCATTTTTTAGTATCAATTCCTATTCTCAAAAATCTGAAGGTGATACGTGGAGAGAAGTTGCAAAATATTTATTTGATGAGGGATTTGACCGAGCAGAGCTAAGAAATACCGTTCAGCTTGTAAGAGATATGGCTGAAGAAATTTCTGAAAAGAAAAAAATTTCAAAAAGAACTGAAAAAAAATTAAAAAACCTTTCATTTTCTGATGACCAATTAGAAATTTTAAAGACGCTTTCAAAAAAGATGTCAAAGGTAGTAGCTGAAAGCATGAAAAAGGAGGATAATCAAATGAATTCTTTTGAAAATAATAACCAAGATCGATTCAACAGAGCTAGAGGGGACTTTAATCAAAATAGTAGAGGAAGAGGAGGAAACTCCAGGGCACAAGCTGGTCAAAGAGGGGGTCAACAACGTGCGGGATCTAATAATAGACAAGGTCCACCTCGGCCTGAGGTTAACAATCCAGTTATTCAAAGACTTGCGCAATATGTTAGAGAACAAGGTGTAAATAGAGAAAACATGAGGGACGTTATGAATGTAATTATGGAAATTGGTCGAGAATATAAAGCTTCAACTGAAAAATCAAGTTATAAGCCTAATGATGAAAATTTAGGTAAACTTAAAGATGCTGGTCTATCTGATGAGACTATAGAAGCTGTTGTTGAGGTTATTAAGGCTTTGGCTGTTTATGATAGATAACTTTGATTTATTTCTTAATGTTTGGATTGGTTTTGGAGTATTAACATTTGCATATTTGATAATATCCAAAATTAGAACACCATATGGAAGACACAGTTCCAAGGGATGGGGATTAATGATCAATAATAAGTGGGCTTGGTTTTGGATGGAATTTCCTGCTTTAGTTGTAATGCCAGTTTTAAGTCTTATTGGACCTAACGAATTAAATCCGTTTTCAATTTTACTTGTATCAATATGGTTTATTCACTATTTCAACAGAGTTATTGTTTTCCCTCTTCGAATAAAAACTAAAGGAAAAAAAATGCCCATATCAATATCATTAAGTGCATTTTTCTTCAATATTTTCAACGGTTTTTTTAATGGTTACTATGTTGGGTTTATTATGGATCAAGGATCCATCTACAACTACAATGTATTAATTGGGCTAATAATATTTATTTGTGGAATGATGATAAATATTAGCTCTGATAATACATTAATATCTTTGCGAAAAAATAGCGAGGGTTATAAAATCCCACGTGGAAATTTTTTCAATTTTGTTTCCTGCCCAAACTACATGGGTGAAATAATAGAATGGATTGGTTTTTCAGTTATCGCAATGAGTCTTCCCGCACTTAGCTTTACGCTTTGGACATTTTTTAACCTTGTTCCAAGAGCACTGAATCACCATGATTGGTATCTGGAAAATTTCGATAATTACCCAAAGAACAGAAAAGCAGTCATTCCTTATATTTTATAAATTATAACTAAATTTGATTAAAATTTTATCTATGAATGCAACTAAAGCAAATTTGATTAATTCTATTTCTCTAATAGTATTTGGTTTATGGGGATACTTTGAAGTAACCTCGCCTACTGCTTTGATACCCGTTGGTTTTGGTGTGGTGTTATTACTTTGTTATAGTGGGGTTAAAAATCAAAATAAAGTTATAGCTCACATTGCTGTGTTGTTGACTCTTATAATCCTTCTAGCACTTGTTGGCATGAGACTTCCTAAATCTTTAGAATCTGGTGGAATTGGTTTATTCAGAGTTGTTGCAATGTGTTTAACTTCAGTTCTTGCAATGATTTATTTTGTAAGAAGTTTTATTGAGGCGAGAAGGAAATAATTTATTTTTTGTTTGGGAATCGGCCATAATTTCCCATTCCGTCATAATCCATTTCATTTGCTTCGTCAATGTCATTGTATTTTTTTGTTTCCTCTTGATTAACAAAGAAAACACTTGCTATAACTAGACAAACAACAAAAACTCCAAGTCCAAAAATATATATCTCCATTTTTACAGATCGTTGTATTTTCTTGTTTCTTCATCATTTACAAGAAGAACACTGGCAATGACCAGACCAATAACAATAGCTCCCAGAACAAATAAATATATCTCCATTATTATTTAATTTGTTTTAAATACGATCCTAAAGCTAAAATTGAAGGAACCCAAATACCAACATATAAACCTTCATCTTTATATCCAGAAAACCATAGCCCAACAGAAACTAAAAAGGAGATTAAAACTGCTGTTAAAAGAAAAAAGTCAGATTTTTTATACCTATCAAACATATCCTAAAATTATCGATAAAATAATTAACTTATATATTTGCTGTAAAATTAATTATTTTTTAACAAATGATTAAGACGGTTGAAAACATATTTTCAGGATTATTTTCAGAGGGAAATTTGAAAAAATTTGAAAAATTTATTCTTATTTCTGCTACTCTTGGATTTATAGTTCACCTACTCTTAATTTTATTAAATAATAATGGATATGTTGATTTATCTTTTTTCCAGGACAAATTATTCGTAAATCCAATTTCAGCAATATATACGCCATTCTCATTTATTTTGATTTATGAAGCGTTTTTGTTAATATATTTTCTTCCTAGATCCTTTACCACATCCATTGCTAAACAATTTGAAATAATGTCATTGATTCTTATTAGGAAAATATTTAAGGATATTCCTAATGTAAATCTTGATGATAACTGGATTCAAAACGAAAGCAATCTGCAACTGATATATGATTTAGTAGGTGTACTTGTTGTCTTCTTCTTAATTTATCTATTTAAAAAATTAAAAGAAGATTTACCAAAATTACCTGTACATCAAAACCTCGATAGGTTTATTAGTTATAAAAAACTAATTAGTTTATTTTTAGTTCCAACTTTATCTCTACTTTGTGTTTTCAGTTTTTTAGACTGGTATAATTATGTTTTTCTAGATATCGGCACAAGCTCAAATATTGATTATTTATTTTTTGAAAGCTTTTTTACAATACTGATTTTAGTTGATGTATTTATTTTGCTTGTATCTTTTCAATACACTGAGAGATACTCACAATTAATAAGAAATACAGGCTTTATAATATCAACAATACTATTGAGATTATCATTTAGTGCAGTAGGTTTAACTAGTCTTTTACTTTTAGTTTCAGGAATAGTATTTGGGCTTACAATTCTTCTTATTTATAATAATATGGAGAGGCAAAAGAAATAAAATTACCTACAAGGCCCTTCATAAAAATTAAGCACACCATTACACTCTGCAGCAGATTTATTAGAATAAGTAAAACCATCACAACCACAGACTGGTTCATAGATAGTTGGTATAACACAATTTGAAGATATTTTAGATATATCTATGCAACTAGAAAAATATTTTTCAACGAAGTCTTTATACTCTCTACTCCCATAACTCATTTTTCTTATTTCATAAATTGCAGCACGAGAAAGTTCAATAGGGTCATTTGTTTCTGGCATTTGAAAAGAAGTAATATCCATGCTGATTAATTCGTTAATTGTTGAAGAAAGATCAATTCCGGTATAGAAATAATACCTTAAAACATAACCAATACTGAGGTCTGTTGCAGGGAACTTAGCGTCAAAAACTGTAGGGTCAGAAATAGTAGTTTTTAAAACTCTATAGCTTTGAGCTGTTGATTGATTATACCTAAGTGCTGGTAATTCAATATCAACACTATTATTTTCTAAATCATTATTAACGCCACAGGATATTATAAATAACAACAATAAAACTTTTAACTTCATTTGACTAAAATTACAATTAATATTTAAACTATCTCATTTGTGAGTATGTTTTATAATTAGGCGTTTTTGGTGATATAATCTCAAAAATCTTTACAGGTTCTGCTGCTGTAAAATTAATTTCAGCTATATCACAAATCTTCATGAATGTTCCATTTTCAATTGTAGAGCTATTATAAACTAAGCTTCCTGAAACGACAAAAAGAGAATGAATAAAATTCATTTCTATCTTGATTGAATGATCTCCAACTCCTAAATTATATTCATTTATTAAAACATCTTGAGTGTCCATTTTCAATGGAGAATTTGAGCCTTTGATGATTTTTTTTGTCATATTTTCTAATACAACAGTTGGAAATTCACTTGATTTATAATCATCATATGTTGCCTCATTATTTAAACTTTTCGACAAATCTGGATCAAACCAAATTTGAAAGATTTCTGAATGATTGTCAATTTCTTCTGCATGTGAAATTCCATTGCCAGCTCTAATTATTTGAACATCACCCTCAGACAGAGGAATCCATTTATTTTGTTTTGTGTCGAAGTGATTTATATTTCCATTTAAAACAAAACTGCAAATTTCAAATCCTTGATGAGGGTGCAGGCCTATTGTACTTTTATTGCCAGGAGTCCATGCGTGAGCCCAATAAAACAAATTAGAGTAAGGCTTTAAATCACCTCCATCTTGTGCAAATCCAATAGGTTTATACTCAAGGATCTCTCCATTATTAAAATTCCCACGAGCCTGTTGCTCTTTTGTAAATACTTCTACAGACATGTATTATAGATTTGAGATAAAAACTTTTAATGCATTCTGAAACTCATCATTCAAGTCGATATCAAGTATACCATTATTTTTATCAAAATTCTTCTTAAAATTTGGCAGAGAGAATGTTGGGATTTTATGAGGATTACCAAATGACATCCTATTATATGCAATTTGAAGAACAGTTTTAGCTCCCCTGTCACCATCAGATGTTGACAATAAAAACATAGGCTTATTAAACCATACAACTTTTTCAATTCTGGATATCCAATCAAAAATATTTTTAAAAGCTGCTGTATAAACACTGTTATGTTCTGCAAAAGAAATTATTATTCCATCTGCAGTTTTAAGTTTTTCCTTGAACTTAAATGCTTTTTCTGGTATACCATGATCATTCTCATAATCGATACTATAAATAGGCATTTCAAAATCATTAAGGTCCAATATCAATACATTAGCATCTTCAATAACTGAGGCAGCATAAGATGCTAAATCCTTATTGATAGATTTTTTTGATGAACTAGCTCCAAAAGCAACAATTTGTTTCATGCTAAACTTATTGATTTGATTTTTTCAAAAAATATGCCATTAAGCAAATTAATCTTCAAACAAAAGTAGTGATTTCAATTCTGAGGGGGTTATTTGAAGTTTATCATACCTCTCACCGAGATGCAATATTAAGGTCTCTAAAATTTTCTTATTACAACCCTCATTTTTTTTAAAATCGAATAAATCTTTTAAAAGCTCCTCCTTTATTAACTTTCTATCAAATTTTGAAATGAGCTCTAAAATGTGGGTAGTAAAGTATTCAATTTGGTCGGTATAACACTCTTTTATTAATTCAAGAGTTAATAGGTTTTTTGATCTCCTCTTAAATGCATTAAAGTAAAAAAGCTTTAATTCTCTTTCTATGGTTGATATAATTTCAGGTGGAAGATTATTACTCTTTTGTAAAGTAGCTTTCAAGATCTTGTAGAGTCTTTTTTGTTTTTTTAATATCCTTAATTACTAGTCCTTTTTCTAACAAAACAATTCTATCTGAAACCTCAGTCACATCTTGTAGATCATGACTGGAAACAAGTACAGTTACACCTACTTTTTGGGATAGGGTCTTTATTATTTTTTTTAATCTAATTTGAGTAGTTGGGTCAAGATTAGCAAAGGGTTCATCTAGAATAATAACCTCGGGGTCTCCAATTAGCGCTGCTACGATTCCAACCTTTTTTTGATTACCCTTAGATAAATCTCTAATAAATTTTTTACCACCTAAAATTTCTCCATTAAATAAATCCTCAAATTGCTTTAAAAATTCATCTACCTGCTTTTTTGAAAAGTTTCTCAATTCTCCAACAAAATAAAAATATTCCTCCGGCATTAAATAGCTAATAAGAAATGATTCATCTAAAAATGCAGAGGTAAAACTTTTCCAGTCTTCACTAGTTCTTACATTTATACCGTTGTTTAAAACTTCCCCTGTTGTTGGTTTAATAAGGTCTAGTAATGCGCTAAATAGGGTTGTTTTACCTGCCCCATTATTTCCAACTAGTCCAAACGTTTGACCTGAATTAATTTCTAAAGAATCTATTTTTAAAACAGTTTCCTTATTGTATGTTTTCGTAATATCTCTAATTTCTATCATAACTAATTTGTTTCCTTATAAGCAGAAAGGGTTGAATACTTTTCAATTTTATAAGTTTTTATAATGATGTTTAATACTATGTCTTTAAAAAGAATACCTAAAATACCTATTGATCCAACTGAGACACATCCAATTGTATGACCAAAAAATGTTGACACAACCCAGTATAAAACCAATGGTAGAACCATTTGAGGAAGGGTTAATAGCAATGTTTTGGAATTTAAAGCTTTGGTATTACCCATAGCATTTTTAAATGAATTTAAGTCAATTTTCATTTTTGTAAATGCTCCAGCCCAAAGAGTTAAATATGAATTAACCCCAAGATTAAATAAACCACAAGATAAGACTGCAATAAGATGGTAAGATCCAAAAAAACTATAGATTGGTAAAGCAATAGTAGTAGATATAATTACACCAAAGCAACCTAAGTACCACTTTGATTTTATATAATCAACATACTTAATATTTTGACACATCATAAATGGATAGTGTTGGCTATCCCAGCTTGGGACCAAAGCACAGAAGGTAAAAATAAATCCACCAGTTGAAAATAAATATCCAAAAAATAGCATAGTATCACCTAGGAAGTCTTGGGTGCCTAAAAAAATGAGTCCATATAGAATAAATAATAAGGACATAAGAGCTGTAGTTCTAGCTCTTTTAGATCTTTTAATAAGTCTAAAATCATTTCTTAAAAACGTAGACATATCTCCAAATCGATTTAAAAAATCAAAATTATCTTGCTTTGCTTCCACGACTTTTTTTCTAAGACCAGTATCTATGAAAAAATTATTTTTAAAGAATTTAATTACTCTATAATAAGTAAAGGCTAAAATTATAAGGGGAATAATTACCAATATTTTGTCCTCATAAAACATGTAAAATATCCACTCAGAAATAGGATTTAAACTAAATATCTGAAAATAATCCAATGCATACACAATGGCCAAAACAACTCCTAATACAATTACAACTTTATCTTTTTTATTTAGATATATGTTAAGAAAGTTAGTTATGTATAAAATGAAATACATGGATAAATTCCAAAGCATAAGTTGAGTTAAATCAAATTTTTCTGGTGAATAAATTGTCAGTGAAAAAATAATTAGATAGAGAATTGATATTAAATTAAAAAAAGAGAAAATGGTTTTATTTAATGAAAATCTAATTATTTTATCTCTTTTTATTCTTAATAAGAGTAAAGGTTTAATATTTATTATTGGGGTGGCTTGACCAAAGTATCTTCCAACAACCCAAAATGCAAAAATGTAAAAAAGCATATTAGAATTTAATAGTAAAAATGGATTTTCTACATCAACTTCTTGTTTTATAAATGCTGCTCCACCTGATCCATGAACAAATGCCAGGCCAACCGTCATAAACAGGATGTATATGTAACCAAGCCACATAAATATTTTAGCAGCTATTTTACCTCCAAGTGCTGATGACCTAAAAAATGATTTATATTCTAATTTAATTAACTGAAACACGCTACAAGTTAAGGATTTATTTAATCAGAAAACCTTCGATAATATTTCCATAAAAAATATATCATAACTAATGAAAATAAAATTGATAAGTATGACCCCTCAAATCCGAAGTCCCCACCATTAATATTATTATTTTCCAAAATTTCAAATTCAATTAGTGAATACGTATCCATACCGCTAACATTAAAACCAAACATTACCTGAAAGAAATTCCAGCTCAGATGTAGTGCAATTGGAAACCAAAGATTTTTAGTATAAACATAGGACACGCCTAGTAAAATTCCTGCAATAAAAAGTTCAGTAAGTGCGATGTAATTTACATTGGGATTAAAAAAATGTAAAAGAGAAAAAATTGCAGAGGATATAATTAAAGAAACAACTGGATTAAATGATTTCAAAAGGTTTTTTAAAACATAGCCTCTCACATAGGTCTCTTCAACAACTGAAACTGCTATAAACAAAAGAAATAGTAATAAGATGCTTTTTAAATCATAATTAAATGAAATAAACTTAATCTCACCTAATAAAATTAAAATTGAATAACCAACGGCCATTAATAATAGGCCTAAAGTCATTCCTAAAATAATATCATTAGTTTTTCCTTTGATACTAAAGCCTAGTTTAATGAATGGTTCTTTATCTACGAACCTCATCAGAATCCAAAGAAGAAGAAATATGCCAATCAAATCAAAATATTGAATAATTGTATCTGCTGCTAAATAATCTCGCATCGCATCCTCAGCCTGCAAGTAACTGTCAAAATTGAATTCTATTATTCCTGCGCGGCCTAAAGCAGATGAAACTCCTAATCCAATGGCTTGAAAAAAACCCATAAAAATAAAGAAGGGAATAATACTTAAAATTGCTGAAAGCCAGCCTTTATGGTTTGTGATTTTTCTCATATTATCTTAAATCTTTTTTATAAATATTTTGATGTGTTTTATATCCTACAACATTATTGTTCTCATCCCTAAGTATTTCTAGTTCCTGACCTAGATCATTATTACTTAAAATCTTTTTAAAAATATCTCCTCCAACATGTTTATAAAGACTTAAATATGGATCATCACTAGGTAATGAGACTAATGCTAAATTACCACCCCATGATTGTACATATGTTTCACTTACCCATGGTTGTGATATGTACTTTCCTTCAAATTCTTTGAATTTATTTATTTCATCACCTTTATTTAAATTCACTTTACTTAAGATCTTGTGGATTCCTCTAATATACTTTGTAGGTGAAGTCCCGCTAGAATTTATCATAACTGAATAAGCTATTCCTAAATTTGGACTAATATAAAGCTGAGACCTGTATCCTGGACATGATCCCCCGTGGCCTACCCAAGTTTCACCATCCAAATTATAAACTCCAAATCCTAGCCCTCTGGTAACGGAAATAGAGCTGTCATCCCAATGAATTTTATGCATATTCTTTAAAGTTTCAGCAGATAAAATATTTTTTTCAGATGAATCTAATAAATTCAATTGCCATCTAGCAAACTTGGCTAAATCTAGAACGTTGGATGTAAAACCTGCTGCAGCTGCAATACCGTCAGCATTAAAAAAGTTTACTTTTTCCCTTTCAACATTTCTGTTTAAAGATGAATAGCCAAGTGATAAAACTTTTCCATATTCATCTGATGACATATATGTTTTTGTACTTGACATTCCAAGTGGAATTAAAATATTTTTATTTACATATTCATTAAAGGATTGTCCTGAAACTTCTTCAACTACATATCCAAGCAAGCTTAATCCCAAATTACTATACTGATAATATTTTGAAGGAGGATAAAGCATTTCTTGATTATTTAATTCATCCATTACATCTTGTTTGGATGGAAAAGGAAAGTCTGGCCATGACCAATATGGATGATTGGACTCACGTGGCAGGCCTGATGAATGTGAAAGAATTGATTTTAATGTAAGATCAGGAGCATTATCAAAGTCATTATTTATATCAAACCAAGGTAAAACATCTTCAATTTTATCATCCAAGCTTATTTTACCTTCTTCGACAAGCTGCATCAAAGCAACAGAGGTGAATAGTTTTGAAATTGAGCAAATGCTGAAAGTGTTTTCTATATTCATTTTATTCTCACCGTCTGACAACCCAAAAGAGCCAGCCCACTTATTTTCATCTTTATCCGTAATTACTGCCGTCAGACCGGGTAACTTTTCATAATCTTTTTGAGCATCAAGCCAATATTCAATTAATTGAAAGGCCTCTGAATATTCTTTGTCTTGAAATTGAATTTTCTCAACTGAGTCTTGTTGGGTATCGCAAGAATATATTATTAAAATTAGTATTAGGAAATATTTTTTCATAACAAGAATTTATTAAATAAAAAATTAATATCCAATTTGTATTTTTGAAATAATGAATATTTACAATATCACTTTTATTGTGGAAGCAGAAATCGAAAAAGAATGGATTGAATATGTTGATCGAGAAATTCTACCTGAACTTGGTAAGAATGTCCACCAAGTTGATTTGCTTAAAGTTACTTTTGAAGAGGGAATGGATAATGTAAAAGGGAGTACTTTTTCAGTCCAGTTTTATTGTAAAGATCAAGAAATGATCGGTTGGGTTAAAGAAATTGGACATCAAATGTTGCTTCAAAAGCTGCACAGAAAATTCACGAAAAATTGGTTAGCCTTTGCAAGCACACTTGAATTTATAAAGTCCTATTAATTGATAATTTAAATAGTTCTAAATTATTTTTTCTAATATTTCCAATAATGATTCCCTTCTTACAGAATGGTTAAATATTATATTATGGCACATGTTTTGTAATGTACATTGCATAAAACATAGGTTATGAAAAATCTTATTGTAATTGGTCACCCAGACATAAACTCTTTTTGCTATAATGGAATTTTCAAAACAATTAAGAATGAAATGGAAATAAGAAATGAGGAATTTGAGGTTATTGACTTGTACAGAGACAAGTTTACTAGACCTAGAGACAAGGTGATTAAAAAATATCAAGACCTAGTCACTTGGACAGATAGGATTTATATAATTTCCCCTGTTTGGTGGTTTAGACTAACACCTAGAATGGAAATCTTTTTTGATGAAGTTTTTACACCAGGATTTGCATACCAATTTATAAACATAACAAAGACGTATGCCTACCCTAAACCATTTCTTAAAAATAAAAAGTTGAGAACTTATGTTACTCACGGTGCACCCGCTTTACCTGTTTTAACATTATATGTGAATTCAGTAAAGCTTAGGTTAGTTATGGGGGTTTATTCATTTGTCTTTGGATGGAAACTTTCTTTATTCACAAAAACCAGACAATTCTGGTCGGTACCATTTGTTTCTGAAAAGAAAAGAAAGAAATATTTGAAAACAGTTATTAATGACTTAAAAAGAGATTTAGGGCCGATACCAAAGAAACAAGAAAAGACACTTTCAGTCGAAGCTTAATTTTAGATATGATCAAACCAATGTACAATTTTAATACTAATGATTATTTGATTAGAATTCCAATATTTATAATCTTTTTTTGGTTTGGTTTTTTAAAAATTGTTGGATTATCCCCAGCTCAGCAACTGGTAATGGATACGGTGTACTGGATGCCTTTCCTTACAGCTGAGATGTGGACATATATAATTGGGATTTGGGAAGTACTAATTGCTTTTTGTTTCTTATTTAAAAAAACAACTCTTGTGGGAATGGCTTTACTTTTTGTTCAAATGAGTGGAACTTTTTTACCATTGCTAATCTTACCAGAAGTTACATTTCAAGACTCCAATCCATTTCTACCAACACTTGAAGGACAATATATAATTAAAAATATCATTATTATTACTGCAGCTCTTATCATTGGCCGGACATATTTAAAAGTTAAAATATTATAAAAATGTTAGTAGGATATAAAAGTACTATAATAGTATACATATGGATAATTTTGATAGTAGTAGCTGTAATTAATTCTCTAATTAAAAAATTCAAAAAATAAAAAACATATAAATTATGACAAATTTTTTCTTAAAATATTACCCAATTATTTTGGCATTTATTTCCTTTTTATTCTCTGTATTTCTATGGTTTAGCGGAGATAAACTTAGTGGAATTTTTGTTGGAATCTGGGTTCCTTCCATTCTAGCATTATCAATATCAATTAGACAAAGAAGAGGAGATAAATAAATTTAATAATGGAAATGGATTTAATAATTTTTATAGTCGGTTTTTTAATTTTTGTAATCTACCTGGTTACATTTATGTCAGTTATATACAGGCAAAATAAAATTCAAGATCAGGAGCTTGAAAATGATCCTGAAATCCCCAAAAAAAAATCTAATTAGTCTATAATTATTATTAAGCTTTACTATTTTAGATTTTAATGATTGAAACAAGAAAAGAAGAGTTTTGGAACTGGGTGACTCATGGATTAGGAATTGTTTTAACATTAATTGGCATTCCATTTCTATTTATTTATAATACTGAACTTACATCATACAGCACGCTAAGCTTATTATTTCTATCTGGCGGTCTTTTATTTGTTTATTGCTCATCCACAGCTTATCACTATGTAGAGTCAAATAATCTAAAAGAAAAATTAAGAGTATTAGACCATATTAGTATATACTATCTAATTACAGGATCCTATGCACCAGTGTGCTTTATAACTCTTAACGATTATTCTGGATTACCTATTTTTTTTACAGTTCTAGGTTTATCCATTTTGGGAACTATTTTTAAAATTTTTAGTGTTGATCGCTACAATAAAATTTCATTAATCTTATATCTAATTTTAGGTTGGTTAATAGTTGTTGATATTGATACTTTGTTTAGTTTACTTGATTCAGAAGCAAAGAATTTATTAATCGCAGGTGGGATTTTTTATACCATAGGTGTTTTATTTTACCTTTTAGAAAAAATCAAATACAACCATGCTATATGGCATATTTTTGTTCTACTCGGAAGTGTGAGCCACTATTTATTAGTTTTACTGTATGTGATTTAGTTTCTTTAGATCTTCAAAATTGTCATAAAGATAAAATGGTAAGGCTAAAGAAAAACCAACTAAGAAAAAACAAGCCATATATTTTAAAATTTTAATAGGCTTGTTATAAAAACTGTAAATAATAAATATAAAGAATGATAAAGCAGCAACACTTAAATCTGCTGATAACATAGCAGATGCAAAATTTGAGTTTGCATCTGAAAAGAATTGAGAAAGTGACCATTCCCAGTTATTTAATTCTATATACTGAAACAAAAAATAATATGGAAATGCAATTCCTAAAAAGCATAATAGTAAAAATATTTTTTTCATATTTTAAAATTTTAAGGTTGTTAGTACGGGGTGATGATCAGAAGCCCATCCATTAATTGGCGTTTTTAAATGCACGTGTTTAGATTGATTGACTTTAATGTTTTTCACAAAAATATAATCGATTCTTTTTTCAATAATTTTTGAATGTTTGAATCCAGTAAATGTTCCATAATATTTATTTGATTTGTCAATATTAAATTGAACGTCTGTTAAGTATTTTTGAATGTTTTTAATTGTTGGATTACTATCTTCAAGATTAAAATCTCCCGTCAAAATTACGGGCAGGTTGTCATTGTTAATCTCATCGATTCTTTTTAGAATAAGATCGCTAGATTCTTTTCTAGCTACATTACCAATGTGATCAAAATGTGTGTTAAAAACCAAGAATTTTTCTTTTGATTTAATATTTTCAAATAACCCATATGTACAAATCCTTTCCATTGAGGCATCCCAACCAACAGAAACTTTTTCGGGCGTTGGGGATAACCAAAATGTATTTTGAGATAGAACTTTAAATTTATTTTGATTATAAAATATGGGGCTGTATTCTCCTTTTGTTTTTCCATCATCTCTTCCAACTCCAATAAAATCATAATTATCCATTGACTCTAATAAAAATAATAATTGAGAATGCTTAACCTCTTGCAAACCGATAAAGTCAGGGGATTCATCAATTAAGAAATTAGCTATTGTTGACTTCCTGTTTTCCCAAATATTAATTCCATCATTTGGATTATTATAACGGATGTTATAAGAGATTACTTTTAATTCATTAACACCTAAAAAAAATAATAAAGGGATTAGAAAAAATGTATTTTTCATCAATTAAAAATAAGAAAGTATTCTATTTTACTTTGTATTTATAAGTTAAAATGGCTAGGGAAATAAAAATTATAGCACCTACTAAATAAGGGTAGTCAATAAAAGACAAGTTGGTATAAAATTCATAAACAACAAAACAGCAGAATAATGTTAAGAGAACAAATAATGAAAAGAAAAACCACTTTAAAATCTTCATACTATATAAATATAAAAATTAATCTCCTCCCCAGCTATCTTGGAAAAAAATTCCCACTCCGAGCTCCGCCCAAAGGTATAAGATTAAAATTATAATAATCCCAATTATAATTTTACTCTTTATATTCATAATTTAAATCTCTTCAATTAAAACCTTTCTTTCTAATTTGACGGATTTGTCAGCAGCTAAAACAATTTTCATACTATTTATAACTGCATCAAGCTGTTCGCTTAAATCAATATTATTTTCAATTGCATGCAATAAGAATTCTTGCTCAAGTCGACACAATTCATCATGGTTTGGTTCATTTGAAGTATTGATGTATTTGTCTTCAAATTTAAATTTTCCATTATCATCACGATCTTGATAATGAATCAATAATTGATTTGTCTTTGTGTGACTATCTATATTAGAGCTTGAGATGTCCCCGTCATTTTTTGGTTCAACTATACTAACAGAACCTTTTGGCCCAAAAACATCTTTAACGAAAAAAGCTGTTTCGCTTATCATCGGGCCCCATCCAGATTCATACCAGCCAATAGAACCATCTTCAAATACAACTTGTAAATGGCCATAATTATACATATCCTCAGCAATTTCATTAGTCAATCTTGTCCCAACAGCATTTACATATTTAGGTTTTGATTTTGTCATTTGACACATAATATCAACATAATGAACACCACAATCAACTATTGGACTTGTAGAATTCATCAAGTTTTTGTGAATATCCCACTGGTCACCCGAACTTTGTTGATTTAAATTCATTCGCATAACTAAAGGGCTTCCTAATGTATGACTAACTTCAATAAATTTTTTCCAGGCTGGATGATATCTTAAAATATATCCAACTACAACTTTCCTGTTTTTTTTTCTTGCTAATTCTATTATCTCCAATGCGTCTTCTATAGTTTCAGCTAGAGGCTTTTCAATAAAAATATGAGCGCCATGATTGAGGCTTTTAATAGCATATTCTTTATGGCTCTCAGTATACGTGTTGATTGAAACTAAATCAGGATTGGCCTCATTTAAAGCCTTATCAAAGTCATCAAACTCTTGAATACCGCCTAGACTTTTTGATAATGGTGTTCTTCTTTTTCCAGTCCTAGCTACTAAGCCCACAAGCTCAAATTCTTCAATATCATTATATGCCTTTGCATGGGCACTACCCATGTTTCCAACACCTACAACAAGCACTTTGTATTTACTCATTTTATTCTTTTAAATTAATGATTTTTATTGTCATAAAATCTTAGATTTTAATTTAATAGATTTTGTTTAAAAAAGGTATTGTTTTTAATATGAAATTGATTAATATTGCACCAAAATTTTAACTATGAATATTAACACTCAAAATAACGGAAACAACCAATTAAATTCAGCTAGAAATGAATTTAATGATAGAACAAAAAGAAAATTATTCATGGGTAACTCTAGTAGAGTTACATGGTCAAACTCCAGAAGGTTTAGAACCATATAGATTAGAATATTTCTTGTTTAACTAATCATCTTATTTCTATTTTATTACTTTTATTAAATATTAGAAGATATGTCAAGTAAATTTTTTGGAAATAGAACAGAAAAGCCCTCATTAAACAAAAAAAGGGGAAAGCAAAAGTTTAACAATAAAAGTAATAAAGCTAAGTCTGGTGGAGTTAGAAAAGTTGGAAGAGGTGGATAAGTCTTTTTAATTTTTAAAAAAATTGTTATTCAAACGCATAGAAAATAAAGAAATTGAGACTGCAAAAAAATTATATGAAATTTGGCAAGAATCATATATTGTAGAAAAAGAATTATTAGGTGCAGTAGATTTTCCCCCACTAAATAGATTGGCTTCTGATTTTATGAAATCAGAAAATGATTTTCAAGGTTTATACGAAAAAAAAGAATTATTAGGGGTAATTGAAATAGCTCAAAAATTGAATTCAGTTCATCTTCAAAGTCTAGTTGTTGACCCCAATCATTTTAGAAAAGGAATTGCAACAAAACTTATAAATAAAGTTTTTGATTCATACCCATCAACAACTTATACTGTTGAAACTGGAAATAGTAATATTCCAGCCAAAAAATTGTACGAATCTTTAGGTTTTAAAAAATGTAAAGTTTGGATTGCAGAATTTGGAATTGAAAAAATTAAATATGAAAAAAATGAAGGAAGAATTTCAAAAATATTTAGATTACCATAAAACTAATGGTGGGACAGGTAAAATATTTAAGTTTGAAATTCTTGAATATAAAGCTGGCTTTTTAAAATTAAAAGGAATGTTTCCTAGCGAGACTATAAACCCAAATGGAACTGTTCAAGGTGGACAAATGAATTCGATGCTAGATGATGTTACCAGTCTATTACTAATTTACGAATCTAAAGGCACCATTTATCCCAATTCTACTAATCTACACAGTGTTCACCACAGACCTTTGTTTGAGGGAGAGGTAATTGCTACTGCCCAATTAATTAAAAAAGGAAAAAAAATTGCAACAATTAAGGGGGAGCTATTTAATTCTGATGGAGAAATTGCTGCAACATTATTGCATACTGCTGTGATAATGGAAAGTAGCTATAGGAAATAAAAAACACAAAAAAACCCTCATATTTATTAGAATAGAGGGTTTTATGATTAAGAAATAATAAAAATTATTCTGGCATTATCACGCTATCAATTACATGAATTACACCGTTTGAACCAACAACATCTGTTGCTATAATTTGACTCATATTTCCGTTTTGATCTTTCAAGAATATTTTTCCATCTTTTGATCTAGCTACAAATGTTTGACCATTTAATGCAGTTAGTTTTGTTCTTCCATATCCTTTTTTTAAAGCTTTTGTAACATCGCTTGCCATTAACTTTCCAGAAACAACATGGTAAGTTAAAATATTTGACAGTGCTTTAACATTCTCTGGCTTTAATAAGCTTCCTAAAGTTTCAGAATCAATCTTTCCAAATGCATCATTGTTTGGAGCAAACACTGTAAAAGGCCCTTCACCACTTAAAGCTCCAACCAAGTCAGCTGCTTTTAAAGCAGTCACAAGAGTTGAGAAATCTTTATTTGACGCAGCAGAATCTACTATAGTTTGAGACGAAACAGACAGCGTTAAAAATAATGCCGTCATACTTAAAATTAATTTTTTCATATTTATATTTTGTTTGAATTCATACTAAAACAAACTTGATGCCATTCATTATGAAAATTGAACAATTAATATAAATCTGAAAAAATTAATACTAATTTATTCCATTTGAGACATGTTAGCAACATACTCAGCTGAGTCGAATATGTATGTAACTTCCGAAACTTTATCCCCATCCCACTTAAACCAAGCGTGTACTGGATTGCCAACTACTGCACCTGTTGATTTACTTGTACCTTGCCAATCGAACCATGTACATGTGTAAATAGAACCTTCATCAAAATTAAAAGTTGCAGTTGCTCTGTCCAGATTTTTAATGTCATTATAATATTCTCTCCCACCCATAAAAGCCTCAATCATTTCGGAGGGTGTCATTTCTTGACTATTAACTTGGGCAACTGCGCCATCAGTAAAAAGGGCATCTTGACCAGTCATATCATTCGCAAGATATGCATCATTAAAAGCATCAATTCTAGAGGACTTTGTATCATCTCCCTGTATGTATCCAGTTTGATTTTCTGGCTTTACTGTCGTTTCGCATGAAACAAAAATTAACATTAGTGTTATTATATATATATTTTTCATGATTAATAATTTATTTATACTAAAATTAATTATTTAAATATTTTACTTTGTACAATAACTAAATAATTTATAATGAATATTTCGATTGAAATTACTCTTATGCCGCTAAATGATAATTATAAAGATGTTATTAAAGACTTTATTTTATCGATTAGAAATTCTGAATTCAAGATTTTAGAAAATCCTTTAAGCACTCAAATTTATGGCGACTATGATAAGTTAATTGATTTTCTTAAGGCTAAAATCAAGCATGTATTTTCAAATAATGAAGGTATCATGGTTAACTTGAAAATAGTAAATGGAGATAGGAGCAACTACCAACCAAATTTTTAAATGGAAGTAAATGCTATAATAATCTTTACTGCAATCTCATTTATTATTTATGGGGTTAGCTCATTTCAATCCAGACGGATGGCTAAGGAGTATAAAAGATGGGGGTTTGAGAAAAGTCGAAGCATCATAGGATTTTTTCAACTTATAGGTGGATTAGGATTAATATTGGGTTTTAAGTACCAATCAATCCTCCTGGCTTCATCAATTGGTATAGCATTAATGATGTTTTTTGCTATTATTGTTAGGTTTAAAATCAAAGACTCTTTGATAGAGATTCTGCCAGCTTTAACTTATTTGGTTTTAGCGTCTATAATTATAAATAGTAGTTTGTAATTTTCTAATTTTTAATATAATGACTTCATAAGTCTTAAACCAAGATTAGAAGTATACTCTGTATCAACATTTGTAAGTATAATTACTCCGTTTTTATTTTCAACATCAATAAACATAGATGATGAATATCCTCCTGTATTCCCATCGTGATTGAACCAAATATTCTTTTTTGCTTTTAAGATAAACCAGCCAAGCCCAAGACTAACTCTGTTATTTAATTTAAAAGTTTTACGACGTATAAGTTCTAAATCATTATTTGAATTATCAAATTGAGCAAGTCCATATTTAGCTAAGTCTTCAACACTAGATATTACTGATCCCGCAGGTGCTAAAGCATCTAAATACATATTTTCAAGTTCATTACCTGTGTTGCTTAAGCCCTTTATAAGCAGTTCATTTGACTTACGAGAATCAATTGTTGTATTATCCATATTGTATTTAGAAAAAATATAAGTTTTGTATAATTTATCAAAACCAACATTTTCAATCTTACTTAATACGTAGCCCATAAGACCAACTGCCAAATTTGAATAGACAAATTTACCTTTTGTTTTACTGTTAATTTCTAATGAGTCTTTAATATAAATATCTAGATCCTCCTTCTTGTATACATTACTCTTTTCACGAGAATAACTAGCCTTTAAATTATTTGGTAATCTAGGTAGTCCAGATGTGTGATTCGCTAAGCTTTTAAATGAAATCAAGGAGTTGTCTTTTATATCATAATCTAAATAATCATTTATATTATCATCAAGACCAACCTTATCCTGAAGGATAAAACTTGCAAAAATATTTGAAGTGAATACTTTAGAAATTGATCCAATTTCAAAAACATTTTTAAAATTTTCAAATGATGAGATTGAGTCATTTGTTCGCTTTAAGCCATAATAACTAACCTCTCCGTTTCTGATGAATGCAAAGGACATTTGACCTTCATTTGGAAGGTGTTTTGATGCATCAAAAATTAATTCTTTCTGTTTTTCAGAGATTATGTTTTTGTCATCCGTTAAATTATTAATGGCTTTTTCCTCCAGAGTTTCATCAACAATTTCATCAAGAGAAATATTATATATTTTATCTTCTCTATCTATAGAAATGTCTAGTCTAAGCTCATTTTTATTAAAATTAATTTTATATGAACTAAAATTATTTCTGTTTAAGCCTATACGAATAACTGGGAGAACTGTAACCTCTATCATTCCAGGTTTTCTGAATTCTAAAAAATCTGAATTGGTGACTTGTCCCAAATTAGCAGTTAGAGATCTAAGAGAGTTTGATATTTCTTCGTAAGGAAGTTCTTCTTTCAGTTGGTCTGAAAATAAAGAAAAGATTCCCTCATAATCTTGAGAGTTATATTTCTGAATAAAATCATCTACTACAATTCTTTCATTAGGCTTTTCATCTTGACTAATAGATAATAAAGGTAGTAGAAGAAAAAGTATGATTAGATTTCTCATCAAATATTTGCTAATATATTGTAGTAAGTATTTAATAACAAGTGAAATAAGAATTTAATAATTGTGAATTTTGGTTTTAAAACTTCCACTATTAATATTGATTTATTAACTTTAAACTAATAAAAATTATTATTGGGGCTTTTAATTCTTTACGGCTTTTTAACTATTTGTCTTTCTTTTTTATGTTCAATCTTAGAGGCTGTCCTTCTAAGTGTCAATCCAACCTTTATAAAAATACAAATTAAGGAGGGTAAAAAATTTGCCGATAAACTAGAAAAACTTAGAGATTCAATCGATGAACCCTTAATTATAATTCTAACTTTAAACACAATAGCCCATACTGTTGGTGCTATAATGGTAGGAGTGCAAGCAAAAATAGCTTATGCTTCTTTAAATATTGACAACAATTATTCATTATTAGGTTTTTCAGTTTCTGAAGATTTATTAGTTGGTATCGTCTCTGCGGTTATGACTGTTTTAGTTTTAATTTTATCAGAGATAATCCCAAAAACAATAGGTGCAAATTATTGGCACAAATTAGCTCCATTCAGCACAATTGTATTATCATCGATATTGCCTTTATTTAAATATTCCGGACTTTTATGGGTTTTACAAATATTTACAAGACTTGGTTTTAGTGAAAATAAGGCTTCCATTTTTAAAAGAGAAGATATATCAACTATTGCTGAGATTGCAGAAGAAGAAGGAATAATAAAAGAGAAAGATTCTGACTTTATTCAAAATATTGTGAAGTTTGAAAATGTTGAGCTCAAAGAAATAATGACTCCCTTTTCTGTAATGAAAATAGCAAATGAAAACTCTACAATTAGTGATTTTTACAATAAGAATAATAACCTACCATTTTCAAGGATACCTATTTTTTTAAAAAATAAAAACAGTATTAATCATTATGTATTAAAGGATACTATTCTTGAAAAAATAATACAAAAAAAGGGTTCACTTAAACTTAGTGATATTAAAAGAAAAATAGTTAAGGTCGATTATGAATCGAAAGTTCCAATCCTATTTGACAGACTCCTGAGAGAAAGAGAACACATATCGCTAGCTGTTGATAAGAAAGGTGACATCATGGGATTAGTAACATTAGAGGATATAATCGAAACAGTTTTTGGGTTAGAAATTGTTGATGAATCAGACACAGTAGTTGATCTTCAAGTATTAGCTAAACAAAAGGGTAATAAAATAAAAAAGTAATTGCCAAACAAATACCTTAAATAATTTTGTTTGTCTTAATCTATGGTTGACTTCATAATTGTCATTGCTTACTTTATAATAATTTTTTCTATAGCTATAAGTGGGAGGGTTAATTCTAAGGGTAGTGTAGAAGAATATTTTCTTTCAAACAGAAGTCTAAAATGGTATTCTATTGCCTTATCAACAATAGCAACCAACGTTCAAGGTTATCAATTCCTAGGTATGATGGGATCTGCATATTTATATGGACTAGCTCAAGCTAATCTGGAAATTAATGCAGTCCAGGGTATGTTAATAGCAACCTTCATTTTTGTACCAATTTATCTGCGTGATAAAATTTTTACTATAACAGATTTTATTGAGAAAAAGTTAGGTAAAAAAATTGCTCTTTTTTATTCAATAAGTAATATTACTCTTTTTGCTACTATAACATTAGGAGCTGCTCTTTTTTGGGGAGCCTATGCTGCAGAAATGGTATTTAGTGAACAGCTTTCATTCATACATTCTAATAGAATTGTAAGAATTGCTGTTTTAATTTTTAGTTTAGGTTTATTTTCTGCTATTTATACATATTTAGGTGGGTTAAATGCTGTTGTAAAAACCGATATTATTCAATTTTTAATTTTATTAACTGGTGGTGCGATTGTTTGTTACTTTTCAGTTGATGCACTTGGTGGATGGGAGCAATTATATATAAAAACACCTGAAAAGATGCACCTTCATCTATCTAATGATCATCCAGTACTTCCATGGACTCATTTACTTGGCTTATTTTTTTTAAATATTAATTATTGGTGTGCAAATCAATCAGTAATGCAAAGAGCTATTGCTGCAAAAAATTTATCTCATGCTCAATCAGGATTAATGGTTGGAGGTGTTTTAAAATATTTAATGGCAATAATAATAGTTATTCCTGGGATTGCATTATATGGGATATTAGGAGATTCATTTAACGAGCCTGATCTAGCGTTCCCTTATCTCGTAAACACATATCTTCCGATAGGTCTTAAAGGAGTTGTTTTATGTGGATTATTTGCATCATTAATGAGTACAATAGATTCAACTTTTAATTCATTAGCAACTATGTGGTCAATAGATATTTATTCTAAATATTTTAACAAAAATGCTACTGACTTTGAAAAAATAAATTCAGGTAGGATGGCAATTGTATTTAGTTTATGTACAGCACTTTTAATGTCAATGGTTCTTTTGTATTTAAAATTTGACAGTCCTGAATCAGCATTTACACATACCTTAAATAACTTAAGATATTATATTAACTGTGGAATAGTAGTATTAATTATTAGTGCAGTACTTTTAATAAAACCAAAAATCAAAGCAATATTAATTGCTTTCATTATAACAATTCCTCTAAATCTGTTAATTCAATTTTTATTTAGTGAAATAAATTACTTTTTAAGAGCTTTTATTGTTATTATTTCGGGGTTAACTATTGTATTTTTCTATAATAGAAATAAAATAATATCATTGAATTCTATTCTACATTCATCTTCAATAAAAAACACATGCATTGGAGTCATATTGTTTTTAAGTCTAATCTTAATTCATATAGTTTTTCATTAATTTATTCATAGTCACAATTTTCTCCAGGATTCTTATTGGTAGATTTCCATTTTAAATTCCCTGCCTTTTCTGCATAACATGAATTTGAATAAACCAAATCATTGCACGCGCAAACCGGTTCAGCTTCCTCTGTACAAACTCTTTCTGGATCTGGTGCAACAAAACAGTCTCCTATGACATCATCTTGTGTTTCATTGCATGATGCAAAAGCAATAAAAGCCAATAATATTAAGAATCTCATGATTTAAAATTTAATTTGTTTTTCTAAAGCCCCACTTTTGACGTGAAGAGATTGCATCATCACAACTCTCCAAAGTTAATGTTCTAATCAAATGAACTGGATTTCCACCTCCTCCTGCTCTATAGTTTTCTGAAACTGTTAAACATAAGTTTAAATTGTTTTTAGGTTGAATTTTTCCATCACTCTGTAGTACAAATTTCTGTTTATCATTTTTATTACAGCTACTTAATTTTAGACTGGAACCTTCTTTAATATCTTCAGCTTCCATACATACTTTGAAATGACGAATATAAAATTCATCATTATTAATCTTGCCTTTATCAAAGCCTTGATCAACTGAAACTTCACCTTGATATGAATAACAAGAATGTGCTTGTAGAGACTTATTAATATCTGCATCTGTTTTATATCCCATCATATCAATACAAAAACCTCTTGAGTCGTTTAAAGTATTAAGCAGGTAAACTTCAACTGTTTCTGGAATTACTATTGGTGGTAAATCTTCGTTTTCTTGTGATTCATTATCACATGATATTAAAAAAATAAAACTGAATAATATGATTAAGAAAACTACCCATTGTTTCCAATACGTTCTGTAACAAAATTTAATCTTAAAGAAATTGTATAATGAGTTAATCATAAATCAAATTTACTTTTTAAATGTATATTTTATGGTGTTTATAAAATTATTCAAACCATCTATATATAATACTCATTATATAAGCATTCTTTAAAGCGATTTTGATTAGGAAGATTAAAATGGCAAAAATTGAAGCAACAATTCCAGCTTTTTTAATTCTATCCCAAAAATTATTCATCAATAAATTGCTTTAATATATTTTATTTCTAATATAAACTCGCCTTCTTGTTTGTCTGAAATTTGAATTCCTAATGAATTTACTTTTTCTATATCAACCTCTGGGTAGTTGGAATAGGCGTATCCTCTCCAAGTTGGCTCAAAATCATCTAATGTAATTTCTACTTCAGTCCATTTATTTTTTGAGGATTTAAAATTACTTGAATAAGAAGCCCGCCTGTTAAATTGATTCAGTCTTAATTTATAAGTATTACCGTCTCCCTTAATTTTTAATCGAAAAGCTTTTACTCCAGTAAGTGTTTCTCTGTTGAAGCTCAATCTTGATGAAGCAAAACCTCCATTATTTTCCAAAGATAAATATCCATTGAATATCAAGTTGTTTGCATCATTTATTGATAAATACGATTTAGAGATTCCACCCATAACATCATCATTTACAATATTCCAATTACTCATTCCTATATTTTTTTCAGGATTAATTATATCAAAGGTTTGACTTTTCACATGTAAGGAGATAAATAGAAATGTAATCAAAAATATATTTTTCATTTTTATTTATACATCAAATGATATGCCTCTTTTTTATAATAAGTTTAAATTTAACAATGGATAAAATCAAACTTATTTGGGATTTTAGAGGACCGCATGGAAAAAATATTGCTATTCATCACGAGAAACATTTAAAAGAATTTTTTGAAATTGAAAATAAAAAACTATTTAAATCTGGAACTGAAACTTTAAATGAATCCCATCACCTTGCATATGTGATTATCTTAAAAAAGGATCTTGATGAAATTAAATTAATATTAAAACCACACAGAGGAGAAATAGTGGATTAATTAGGTCTCCAAACTCTTACATAATCAACTTCAAAAGTGCTTGGTAAGTCATCTACATTTGGGAGTCCATCCCAAGTTTCCATAATTTCTGCATCAAATATTACATGTAATGGCCTTTTAAAAAAATCATTTTTTCTTCTGAAAACTTCCTTTCCATCAAGAAACCAAACTAATTCATCAGCTGTCCATAGCAATCCATAAACATGGAAATCTTCATAAAAATCATAAGGAACTTCTAAACGAGTATACCTGTTTTCTAACTTATATTTTCTTTTATTAACTAAAGATTCTACATATGGAGTTTGATAACGATGAACTGCTGCATAATAAGCTCGTTGATTTTCTTTTTTATTTGCTTTACCAAAAACCTCGAAAATATCAATCTCTTCAGAGTATTCACCCTCTCTATATTTTATCGATTCGTCTAATGGGTCATATAACCAAAATGCATTACAAACTGCAGCTTTCATAGATTTTGCTCTGGCTTCATAATATCCATAATAGCTTCTGTTTTTACTCTTTATTATAGCGGTACTAAACTTGTCATATCCCCTTGCTTTATCTTGAATACTGACTTTTTTTGGGTCTAAGCTTTTAGCTGATAATCTCAATAATCCTTTTTTTACCTTAACATTTGATCGTGCAAAATGTGAGGGTTTTCTTCCGTGCCATGTAGGGTTAAAATCCCACCACTTAGCTTCATCTAATTTCGACTTATTAAATTCATCACTAAAGGATTTGTCTAACACCCAGGATCCACTGAGTTTTACATAAGGCTGAAAATTATCTTGTGATAAAACTATTGTTTGAGTTAGGAATGCTAGTAAGAATAATTTTTTCATTAACTATTTAAATTTAAGATTTCAATCCAATTCTTCGGACTTGCAAAAAATGAAAGGACTGCAATTGTAAAAAAGCCCCAGATTATAAAAAAAGAAACCTTAAATGCGGTCATAGACTTACTAATCAAATATATAATTGTAGGTACAATCAATATAAAAATGTTGTAAAGAATAATTGAAAATAAAATTATAAACAATAACTCCCCAATACTTTCAGAGCCTTCTTCATTTGGGACTACATAAACTGCTACATGAAGGATAGAAACAACGAGCGATAGAAAAATGAATTTTTTAAATTTTTTCATTAGTTATAATTTACTTTACAGAATTATTTAGATCTTTTGGTGATAAGGCTCTTATATCTCTATTAGCCATTAGGTCCTCATAAATCATTTCAGTAATAATATTCCAGTTTTTATTCTCAATCCAATTTGGATCAATCAATGTGTTTTCCCAAGAAGACAATAACTTTAATAAAGAATCGTGAACTTGTGACTCATTAATTTTCAAATCAAAATCCTCAAAATAATTTTTTTTGATATTATAAAGAACCGTTGATGTGTCATTTAAACGAATAAGTTTATAGTCCCCAGATCGAACAGTTGCCATTTTATCTTTTCTCCAAAATAAGTTTTCATTTTTAATATCATTATCATTTAAATAATTCATGATGTTTTTCCCATCAGCGTTGATCATATATTCTTTGTTAACGCTTGAAGCTTCCAAACTTGTTTTAAAAATATCTAAAGCAGAAATAAATCCATCAAATTGAGTGTTGGATTTTATTTTGTTTTTCCATGTCATTATCATTGGTGTTTTTATACCCCCTTCATACTGATTTCCCTTCCAACCTTTAAATGGAAAAGGGGATGCATCATTTGACATGGCTGCACCATTATCACTCAAAAAGTAAATTATTGTATTATCATATTGATCGTTTTCTTTTAATGTTTCTACAACATTGCCAATAGCTTCATCCATAGACCACATCATTGATGCATAAACCTGTCTTGGATTATCTTTAAACTTTTCCAATACATCGTCCTTTGCATGCATTGGGGTGTGTGGAGCATTAAATGATAAGAAAAGAAAAAATGGATTGTTTGATTGATGGTTTTTGTTGATAAAACCAATTGCTTTGTCGCCTAATACGTCTGTTAAATATCCGTCAAACTTTGTCTGGGTATAATTTTCAACAACATTTCTAATACTATTTCTAAACTCCTCATTTGGGTCATAAAAATAATTTCTAGCACCTGAAATAAATCCCCAAAAATAATCAAACCCATTTTTTAAAGGATGATTTTGTGTCTTATCCCCAAGGTGCCATTTACCAATTAATCCAGTATTATAACCTTCAGTCTTTAATGCTTCTGCTATTGTAATTTGATTTGGGTCAAATGAGTTATTTACATCACTATCTAAATTACACTCATGACCAAACCTTTGCTGATACATTCCCGTTAATAAACCAGCTCTAGAAGGACTACAAACAGATGCGGAAACATAGGCATTATTAAAAGTTACACCATCAAAAGCCAATTGATCAAGGTTTGGAGTTTTAATTTCATCACTGCCCATAAAACCAAAGTCAGAGTAACCAGCATCGTCAGCTAAAATGATTATAATATTAGGTTTAGAATCGGTTTTACTTGAGCAAGAAACCAATAATGAAAAACATCCTAATGCTAGAATTAGTTTTTTTATAATTATATAAGAATTAAATTTTTCCCCCAAACTCATCTTTTGTTTTTAAATTTTTTACAGCTAAATAAGTAATGTATAAAAACCAAAAGAAAAATATGTCTTCTAATAAAGAATCATTCCAAGCATATCCAAAAATTTGAATTTCATTCTCCAAATATTCCCCAAAATAAAATGTATAAATTAACCAAGCAACTGAACCAAAATATAAAAGTTGAGGTAAAAATTTTGTTGAATAAATGAATTTTTCTAGACCATTGACACCTTCCTTTGATTTATAATTTTTACTTGCTAAATAAGTCATATAAATGAAGAAAATAAAAAAGGGGATTATTAGTTTGTCTCCAATAATTTCAACATCAAGAAATGCATCTAAAAGTAAGAGCCCTGCAGATCCAAAATATAATATTTGAGGTAAGTATTTTACAGAATATATAAGCTTTTCGAGTTTATCTGCCATAATTATCGGTTTTAATTTAACAACAACCACAATTTTTTTGTGATATGTGGTTTTTTGGTTTTTTAATATTACAAGAATAAACAGGATATTTAGTAAGAATAATTTCTCCTAACATAACATCAGAAATATTATCATCCCCACCAAATTTAGTTCTTACAGCATAACCAAATTCTTCAATAGTGTATAACTTATCTTCTAACTGTAAAGGGTTCTCATTAATTTCTTTCATAACCATAAGTTTATTTTTTTTATTTTTTTGAAAACTGATTATCAGTGAAATACCACATAACAGCAAATACGGTGCTAATTAACAAAGTCTCTCTTCTAGATAAATCTATAAACAAAATTATTAAGGTAAATGTAATAAGTAGTAGAATTAAAATTACATTTTTAATCATTTTTAATTTTTCTTTACAAAATGTCCGGTTATAATAATGTCATATGTACAGTTTGTGGAATCAAGGCATCTCAATTCTATAGATGTGTATGTTTTGTTGTTTGCTGCGCCAGGATTTCCATCTTGAATAAGACCAGTTATAAAAGTGTTAGCTGTCCAGTGTGAGAATTCATAACCTTCAGACGAATAGGCATTAACGTTTGCCGTATCGCCCCATAAATATTCATCTTTCGTTAATTGAGTAGTTTCTAGCGTTACTGTTCCTCCTTCAGGGGGCGTGGCATTTGTGGTTACAGTAAAGATTCTTGTTTCTTCTTCTTTTGAACACCCTAACAATAGGAAAAGTGTTAATATATATAACAGTCTATTCATTTTTATTAATTAACTAGTTTTTCTTAACGAAATTCCCAGTTACTTTAATATCATAGGTACAGAATGTGATATCAAGGCATCTCATTTCTATGCCCTGAGTTAACTTGTTGTTTTCCTGGCTGTGTGTGGTCATCATAAAATCCGCTAGATAAACATTCCCTGTCCAGTTTAAAAATTCATAACCTTCAGACGGTTTAGCATTAATAATTGCAGTAGATCCCCATTTGTACTCACCTGTCGTTTCTTGAGTCATTTCAAGTGTTACTGTTCCTGCTTCAGGGGGCATAGCATTTACAGTTAAAGTAAAGATTCTTGTTTCTTCTTCTTTTGAACAACCTAACAATAGGAAGAGTGTTAATATATATAACAGTTTTTTCATATTGTGAATAGCAAAAATAAAAATTATTTAGAATAATTAAATACATATATAAAGCTTTGAAACAAATTATTTCCGATGTAGAAAGTGAGCGTTTTTTGTAATTCATTCATAGATATATAATTACAAAATGTTTTGTGAAATTTTAATACACTATTAGTACACTTTTATAATAATATGATTAGTTGTTTCGTTAATTTATTATAGATTAGCATTTCCTAAATGAATTGGTTTGATTGATTGCTATGGTTGGCTCTCATTCAAACCTTTTCGCTTTTAGACCTAAATTTAAAAAGTAGAACTAGGTTTTTATTTAAGAACTTACAACTATAAAGGTATCATAAGCAACATAAATTGTTAATACAACAATTATAATCGTTATTGAAAAATCTAGCCATTTTGGTATCACTATCTTTTTTTTATCAACTAAAAAAGTCCTAATAAATTGCCATCCTGTGATAATAAATAGCAATAATGCTATATAGAATATATCCATAGTTTTTTGTCATACTAGTAAAGTTAGTTTTTTTCATTCTTCTATTACTTCTAATCCCTATTTTTATATTTGTGGCATTAATATTGCACTAAATATTTTGATATTAAGCATTATGAAAAAAAATGAGATTAAAGCAAAAACAGATGAGTTAATTAAAAATCTTACTCAAACAATTAATAAAGAATCAAAGAAAGTTAACGGAAAAAACACAAAACTCATTGAAATTCTACAAAAAAAATTAGATAAAATTAAACCCTAATTATCAATTACTTTCCGATACAAAAGTTTGAAAATATATTTCCAAGCATTTCATCATTTGTAATTTGACCTGTAATTTCTCCAATTGAATCAATAGCTTTTCTTAGATCTATAGACAATAAATCCCCAGACAAACCTTCATTGATTCCTTTTTCAATTTCAAGTAATGCAAATTCAGCATTTGATAATGAATTAAAATGTCTCAAGTTGGTTACTATAGTATCTTCATTTTTAGAAATCTTATTAAGTTCTAAAAGCTTGTTCTTAATTAGTTCTAAATACTTTTTTTGGATTGCAGATATTTCTAAAATCTCATTTACTTTATCGTCACATTTTTCTAAAATAGTTTTTAATTCAGTTGACGATTCATTTTTTAAATCGATTTTATTTCTGACTAACATTATTGAAAGGTCATCACGCCTAAACTCTTTAAGATCATTTATAATTTCAGACTCAGTACTATCATTAATATCAAAAAGGTAAATTAAAACTGATGCTTTAGATATTTTAGCTTTTGTTATTTCAATCCCTTTAGATTCTATTTCATCATCAGTATTTCTTAATCCTGCAGTGTCAACAAATCTAAACTTAATGCCATCTAAAATTATAGTATCCTCAATTGCATCCCTTGTTGTTCCAGGAATGTTGCTTACGATTGCCTTTTCTTCATTTAACAATAAATTTAGAAGAGATGATTTACCAGAATTTGGTTTTCCTGCGATAGCAACTGGTACACCATTTTTTATAGCATTCCCATATTTAAAAGAGCTTTTTAATTCTTGTATTTTCAACTTAACTTTTTCAATTAAACTCATTAGCTCCTTCTTATTGGCAAACTCTACATCCTCTTCTGAAAAATCAAGCTCTAATTCAATCATTGATGTGAAATGGAGTAATTCGTCACGTAGGTTTTTTAAATCATTTTGAAAACCTCCTCTCATTTGGTTTAATGCAATTTTGTGCATTGATGCTGAGTCAGAATAAATTAAATCAGAAACTGCTTCGGCTTGTGTCAAATCAAATTTTCCATTTAAAAAAGCTCTCATTGTAAACTCACCAGGCTTAGCAAGTCTAATGTTGTTGGTTAATAATTTTTCAATAATAGTTTTTTGAATATATGTTGAACCATGGCAAGAAATCTCAATTGTTTCTTGTCCAGTAAAAGACTTATCCTTTGCATAATAAGAAAGAACGACCTCGTCAATTATTTGATCATTATAAATAAAGTCTCCATACATTAATGTATGAGATTTTATATTAGAAAGACTTGTTCCTTTTTTTGATTTAAAAAAAGGCTCTACTTTTTTTAATGGGCTATCTCCTGTTAGGCGAATTACAGAAATTGCGCCCATTCCACTGGGCGTTGAAATTGCCACAATATCATCTTTAAAATCCATCTATATTATTTAATTTTTTTTGTAAAGGTGGCTCTTCTTTTATGTAATGTACTCTCGTAGTTTTTCCAGAATGCTTGAATTGCTTTATTTTCAACTAGCTCAGGATTTGTCTCAACTTCAACAATTCCTCGGTTGTTAAATGTTTGTTGCAATTCATTAAAAATAACTGCTGTTGCTCCTTTACTTTGATACTTTGGATCAACACCAATTAAATATAAAGACACTCTATCATTAAAGTGTTGAGCTTTGAAAAGATGATAATATCCAAACAACCCTATTTTACCATTAATCTTTTTTAAAGCTCTAGAAAATGATGGCATTGTAATTAAAAATGCTATCAGATTTCCTTCTTTATCTAATAGGCATTTTATAAAATCTGGATGAATATATTTTATGAACTTTTCTTTGTAAAAATCAATCTGATATTGCTTTATTGTAACATATGTTTGAAGGTTACTGTAGGTAACATTTAACAGCTCAAACATTTTATCTACATAAGGGATTATTTGTTTTGTTGATTTAAAGTTTAATACTTGCAGCTCATATCTTTTTTGGATGATACTTGCAAACTTTTTAACTTTTTCAGGTGCATCTTCCTCTGAAAAAATCTTTATCTTATACTCTACCCACTCAGCAAGCTTTTCAAGTCCAAGTTCTTTCAAATGATTTTTTTGATAAGGAAAATGATACCATGTTATCATTGTATTTAATTCCTCATATCCTTCAATTAAAAGTCCTGCTTTATCCATGTTAGAGAATCCAACTGGGCCATCAATAAAATCTAATTTTCTTTTCTTTCCAAAATCAATTACTTTTTCAATAAGCATTTTACTTACTTCAACATCATCAATTGTATCATACCATCCAAATCTTAACTTATTCTTTTTTTGTTCTTCAATTTCTACCCAGTTAACAATAGCTGCAATTCTACCAGCAATCTTACCATCTTTATAAGCCAAATAGAATTCCGCTTCAGCGTTTTTGAAAACTGGATTTTTTGTTTTATCCATTGACTCAAGCTCCTCTTTTATTATTGGTGGAACCCAATAGTCACAGCCCTTATATAAGTCAAAAGGAAACATAACAAAGTCCTTTTCTTGTTTTTTATTTTTAACTGTAACTATCTCAACCATTTTTTCTGTTCATTTTTTTTAGAGCCTTTTGATCTTTTTTTAGTTGTTTTTTATTTTGTTTTAAAGATCTGTTAACTGACTTTTTTGATTGTCGGTTTTCTTTTTTAGCTAGCTTCTTTGGGTTGATTTTACTTTTCTTTAAACTTTTTTTATTACTTTTTTTCTCACCCTTTTCTTGTTTTCTTCTTTGTTTAAGTTGATTATTAAACTCTTTTTTAGCCTGCTTTTCTTCCTCTGAAATATCTCTATGCCAGTCAAACCTTTGTGAAAAACCAACATTAATATAAGTATAACTTGGCGTAGTTTTAAAACTCCCCCCAATATTTAAATCTATTTGGGAATTTTTTGAAATTAAGTTGGCTACACCAAATTTAAAAAGATCGTCAGAATAAATCTTGTTTTTAAATGTTTGAAATTCTCCGAAAATACTCCACTTTGGATTTGGTAAATTATATGTTATTGTAAATAAATAATTGATTTTATTATAGTCATTAGGTTTAGTATTATTTGGAAAAGTTGGGTTTTTTAAGGCTAATTCATAAAAGAAATTATTTACAACTACCCATCTTCCTTTAAAATGATGCTGGGTTGCAAGACCAACAAATGGTGAAATGGTTTGTTCGGGTTGATAAAAATTCATCCTTCTGGTTAAACCATCATTTAAAAGATCGGGGTGTAATGGCTGTTTTACTTTAAAAAATAAATCATCATATTGAATCCTCTTGTCAAAATTAAAACCAGAGCCTAAAATTGCTGAAATAGCAGGAATGAAATCGGTAAGTTTTATTTTTCTACCGGCATTCCAACTATAAACATTTTCACCATGCCATTTCTTGTTCTTGAATGGGTCAAAAAAAAGATACTTAAAGCCTAAGGTTTGTTTTCCAATTATTGTTTCACTAATGTCTGTTGAATAATCATTTCTATAATTCTTGTCCAAAATATTTCTTGTAATTAGATTACCCTCTAAAAAAACTTCTAATTTTTCATTTAAAAATCCATACCTAAATAGATAATTAAAATTCAGGCCCTGAATTTCAGAGTTGTTTAAATTAGAATGCTTCAAGGTTTGGCGCGAAACTGCAGATTCAAATTGAAGAACATTTACTCCAACTGAGAAAGCTCCATGTGAAGAACCTGGTCTATTTGAATTAATTATTTCTGTATACTGTGAAAAACTAAATACTCCTGAAAAGATTAATAAATAGGATAATAATTTTGAGTTCATACTATATTGGTAATTCAAATATAATTTAAATTAAAATCTCGAATAAATTGATTCATTTGATTAATTGTATTTTTGAATAATAATTCGATATATGATTATTATTTATATAATTCTATTCTTTATAATTTTTAGTTATATACTAAAAAAAAATGGTGCCTTATATTTTGAGATATTTGATTAAAAAAAATTTAGAAAAGTTTCAACAACATCAACACAAAAATCCGCAACAAAATAAAAAGAAAGAGGCAAAAAAAGACTTTAATTTTAAAAGCAAAAAGGATGTAGGAGAATACATTGATTATGAAGAAATCGATTAATAAATTCCTAACTAAAGAATTGATTATAAATCTGCTAATTATAGCTGCTTTTGCTATTATTTCTATTACTTATTTTTACCCTCTCCTGTCAGGAAAACAGATTAAACAATCTGATATTGATCAGTTTGCTGGAATGTCCAAGCAGATAGTTGACCACAGGGAAAAATATGACGAAGAACCTTTTTGGCTTGATAATGCCTTTTTAGGAATGCCTAGTTATCAGGTTTTGGTTAAATATCCATTTGATTTTCTAGATAAAGTAGATAAGATAATTAGGTTTCTTCCTAGACCTGCAGATTATCTTTTTGTTTATTTGGTATCTTTTTTTCTACTTCTACTTAGTATGAAAGTAAAAAGTGAATATGCCTTTTTTGGTGCTATTGCTTTTGCTTTTTCTACTTATTTAATCATTATTTTAGGAGTTGGCCATAACACTAAAGCATTAGCAATTGGATATGCTCCGTTAATATTTGCTGGTTTATTTAAAATTCTTGACAATAAATACCTTCAAGGTTTTATAATTGCATCGATCGGATTAGGTCTCCAAATAAATGCAAACCACTATCAAATGACATACTATTTTCTAATGCTGGTTGGTTTAATAACAGTTGTTTACATAATTAATGACATAACTAAGAAAGATATAAAAAGTGGGTTCAGAAAATTAGCCACAGTGTTTTCAACCATCCTTTTTGGTATATTATTAAATGCGTCGTCAATTCTTGCAACACAAGAATACACAGACTTTAGCACAAGAGGAAAATCAGAAATTTCTATAAATCCTGATGGCACTGAAAAAGAGAACCTAGGCGGATTAAGCAATGATTATATAACTGAGTATAGTTATGGAAAGCTCGAAAGCTTTAATTTGATTGTACCACGATTTATGGGTGGAGGTTCATCTGATTTAATTGATAAAGACTCTGAGTTTGTAAAAGAAATTAAAAAGTATGACAATGAAAGTGCAAATATTATATACAGAAACGCCAGGTTATATTGGGGTGATCAACCAATTGTAGCTGCTCCAGCATATATTGGAATTAGTGTTTTTTATATTTTCCTAATTTCATTATTCTTTATTGACAAGAAACATCTGCGATGGATTATACCTGCTATAATTTTCTCTTTAATATTATCGTGGGGTAAAAACTTTTCTTTTGTTACCGATTTGATGATAGACTATTTTCCTTTCTATAATAAGTTTAGGGCGGTGTCATCAATCCAAGTTATAATCGAGTTTATTATTCCTTTAATTGCTGCATTAGGTTTATATAGATTTTACCAAACTGATAAAATTAACTCGAATAAAATAAAAGCTCTTGTATATACTTCTGGGGGATTCATTTTTTTACTAACGGTAATGCTTTTATTTGGCTCTAAGCTTTTTAGCTTCCAATCTGAAATGGAAGTTTTTTCTAATTATCCAGAAATTCTTGATTTGATTATTAAAGAACGTCAACAAGTTTTTAAATCTGATTTAATTAGATCAATATTTATTGTTTTAATTCTTTCTTTAATTTTTTGGGCAAACTCAAAAAACTTTTTAAAGAAAAATTATAGCATTGGTTTAATTACAATTATTGTCCTTATTGATTTATGGAATATTGATATGAAATATGTAAATGAAGAAAATTTTACAAGGGCATCAAAGGTAAAAACTCCTTTCACAATAAATGAAATTGATAAAGAAATACTCAAAGACAATTCTCATTTTAGAGTTTATGAGTCATATAGAGGGTTTGTGAACGGTAGGTCTTCATATTTCCATAATTCAATTTCAGGTTACCACGCAGCTAAACCTAAAAGAATACAGGATTTATATGATTTTTATTTATCTAAAAATAAATTCAATGTTCTAAACATGCTTAATGTTAAGTATTTAATTGATTTAAATGAGAGTAATTCATTAAGTCTAAGTGTCAATAAAGAAAATTTAGGTAATGCATGGTTCATTGAAAACTTAGTAAAAGTTGAAAGTAGTAATAAAGAGGTTCTAATGTTGGATAATCTAAACTATTCAAATGATTGTTTAAGTACTGAGCTTGAAAATAAAACCTACAAACAAGATCCAAATAATAAGATTGATTTAATCAGCAGAAAATCCAACGAACTTGTATATGAATACAATTCATCCTCTGAAAATTTTATAGTTTTTTCTGAAGCATATTATTCAAATGGTTGGCAGGCATATATTGATGATAAAAAAGTTGACCACTCAAAAGTTAACTATCTTCTAAGGGGGATGGAAGTTCCAAAAGGAAAACATACTATTAAATTTGTTTTTAAGCCTAACGTAATAAATACGGGTTCTTTTATAATGGCATCTTCAAATTTTATTCTTTTAATTTTAATTGTACTTTATTTTAAGAGGCAGGTAAGCTATGTATAAAAAACTACCAACACATCGATATAAAAAAACCTTAGAAATGTTAAAAGAGGTTTGTCCGGCTCCAGCTGTGATTTTTGATCTGGGTATAAGAAATCCATTCTCTGAAATAATGAAACAAAATAATTATAAAGTTTATAATACAGGTGGAGAAGATTTTGATGATAACCCAAGCATTTCAATACCTGAAGATGTTGACTTAGTAACTGGATTTGAGATAATTGAACATTTAGTATCTCCATATCCGATGCTAAAGACAATTAAGGCAAAAAGAATTTTTTTGACTGTTCCAATTAAACTATGGTTTTCGAAAGCTTATAAAAGCAAAACGGACCCGCGTGACAGACATTATCACGAATTTGAGCCTTGGCAGTTTGATTGGCTTCTTGAAAAATCAGGCTGGAAAATAATCAAAAAAGAGTATTGGAAAAACCCGTCTAAAAAAATTGGATTTAGACCGCTACTAAGAAATTTTACAAATAGGTATTACGCTGTTTATGCTGAAAGGTCAATGGAAAATTATACTAATTATTATAAAGGTGTATTGAATTTATGAAAATTGGGATGATTTTAGATTCAACTTATCCTGATGATGCAAGGGTTACCAATGAGTGTGCTGAGTTATTAAAAAACAAACACGAAATACATTTGTTCTGTCTTTGTTTTAAAAAGCCTTTTCTAAAAAATGAAGTTATAAATCAAATAAATGTTCATAGATATCACTGCTCAAAACTTACATATAAACTTTCAGCTTTAGCAAATGATATTGGTTTGTATGGTGTTATTTTAAAAAATAAGATTAAGGATTTTGTAGAAAATTCAGAGGTTGAAGTTTTACATATTCATGACATTCAAATTGCAAAAGCAGCAATATCAGTCTCAAAAAGATTTGGAATTAAATACAATATAGACCTTCATGAAAACAGACCAGAAATCATGAAATATTATAAACATGTAAATTCATTTTTGGGAAAAATATTTATCAGTCCACTTAGGTGGAAAAAAGCAGAAGAGAACTTTGTTAAAAAAGCAAACAAAATAGTGGTGGTGACTGAAAATGCAAAAGAAGAACTTTTAAGTAGGGTTAAGATTGATCAAGAGAAAATAGTCGTTTACCCAAATACCGTCAGGGATGATTTTTATAAAAATAAAAAGATTGATAAAGTTTTAGAAAAACAATATTCAAAGAATTTTGTTATTACGTATGTTGGTAATACATCTGAAAGAAGAGGCCTATTGACAGTGATTGAATCCTTAAAAACTCTTCGAAATACTATACCCAATATCAAGCTTTTGATTATTGGAAAAAGTTCTTTTGACAATATGCTTAAAAATGAAATAAAAAAACATGATATTGAAGAATTGGTTGATTTTATTGGCTGGATAAAAGAAAATGAAATTCCAAATTATCTATCTATTTCCAAATTAGGATTATCCCCTTTACATAGAAATATTCATCATGATACAACTTACGCAAATAAGATATTTCAATATATTTCATTTGGATGTCCAATTGTGAGTAGTGATGTAATTGCCCAATCTGAGCTTGTAAAAAAATACAATATTGGTATTGTGTTCGAAGACAGGAATGTGATGGACCTGACAAAAAAAATCATTCAGTTATATAATGAAAAAGATCTATATGAAAAATATAGAGCTAACTGTAATGAGAGTATAAAAAAACTAAATAATAGTGTAATTTCAAATCAGCTTATTTCTATTTATGAATAAAAAATCTATTGGAATTTTAGCTTATTATTGGCCGCCGGCAGGTGGATCTGGTGTTCAACGATGGCTTAGGTTTTCAAATCATTTATGTGATTTGGGCTGGGATGTTCATGTCTTCACATTTAGGAACCCTAAGTATCCAGTTTTAGACAATAGCACTTTAGAGAAAGTTAACCCATTGATAAAAGTTAGTAAAATAAGTGGGTTTGAGTTCCCGTCTTTTTTTACTAAACTTTCTAGTGAAGAGAGTGTCTATTACCACACAACCAGCAACAATTATCCATCTTTTGGAACTACCTTCTCAAAATATCACAATTTATCACAAGGAAGATATTTTTACCATATGTTACGTGAATTATTTTTATTTCCAGATGCAAGAAAATTTCTAGTTAATCCAGCATATAAGTTTTTGAAACAATATTATAGCGAAAATAATCTGAGTGCGTTAATTACAACTGGTCCTCCACACTCAATGCATTTAGCTGGGATGAAACTAAAACAAGACATTGGTATTAATTGGATTACAGATTTTAGAGATCCTTGGTCAAATTTTTTTCAAAATAAATTACTTAACCAGCTAGAATCTACAATGAAAAAGCATGTAAAAGCTGAAAACGAAGTTCTTGAAAATTGTGATGCTGCATTTACAACTTCTGAGTCTCTAAGGTCAAAATTTTTAGACAAAAACTCCAATACTTTTTATATACCTAGTGGGTTTGAAGAAAAAATTGAACCAACTGATCATGATAAATTTAGAATTCTTTACACTGGCTCAATGAAAGATATACAAAATCCTCAAAATCTATGGTTAGCCCTACATGAGTTGATAGAGTCTGATGAAAATTTTAAAAAAGATGTTGAAATTGTACTTGTTGGGAATATTGATAGGTGGATCATAAACTCAGTGGAGTTTAAAAAAATACGTGATAGAAAGATATTATCATATATGCCTAAAAAAGAGCTTAATTTAGAAATGTCTAAAGCATACCTGTTAGTAGTTTGCTCAGTAAACTATGCTGATTCAAATGATATTGTTCCTGGAAAGTTTTTTCATTATTTAGCTGCAAATAAAAATATTTTAGGAATATCAAATAAAGGAAGTGATTTAGAAAAAATAATTAATGAAACAAAGTCAGGGATGTCGTTTGATTATAATAATTATGAAGATTTAAAAAATTATATTTATAAATGTTATCAAAATTTTTTAAAAGGGGAAAAGCCTAGAAATGAATTAAATGAAAACTACTTGTCAATTAATATTGCTAAAGAAATTGACAAAATAGTTTCAAATATTTAAAATGGGAATTGTATTTAACCAATCATATAAAAATATAATTATCATATCAATTGCTATATTGATTGGAGCGATCAATACATTGTATTTTTACCCTGTTTTTCTTAAAGAAGAATATTATGGTCTAGTAGTTTTTTTACTTGCTACATCAAACTTGTTGATGCCTTTAGTTGCATTCGGAAGTCAACATACAATAATAAAATTCTATAGCTCTTATACTGAAAAAGATGAGAGAGATTCTTTTATGTCTTCAGTAATTTTTATCCCACTATTGACAATATTACCCATTACTTTTTTAGTTATAAAGTTTCATGATTTAATTGGAAATTTTCTTTCAGTACAAAACCCAATAATTGAATCATATGTTTGGGTAATTTTTTTGGTTGCATTTGCTACATCATATTTTGAAGTCTTTTATTCATGGGCTAGAGTTCAGCTTAAGTCAGTTTTTGGAAATTTTTTAAAAGAAATTTTTCCAAGGCTTTCTATTTTTTCATTACTAATATGCGTCTATTTAAACATCATAACAAAGGAAGATTTTGTTTGGTGGCTAACCGGATTTTATTACTTAAGACTTTTGATAATGATGATTTATTCATTTAGTCTTTACATGCCAAAAATCAAATTCAGTTTACCGTCTAATATTAAAAGTATTCTTACATACTCTTTCTTTATCTTTCTTGCTGGATCCGCTGCAAGTATATTAATTGACATTGACAAATTCATGATTCCTCAAAAGGAAGTAATTAGTCAAACTGCTTTTTACGCTGTTGCCGTATTTATAGCTACAGTTGTTGAAATCCCTGGAAGAGCTATGTTTCAAATCATAAACCCGTTAGTTGCTAAAGCCCTTAATGAAAATGATACAAAAGAGCTAAGTAATTTATATACCAAAAGCTCAATTAATTTATTGATTATAGCAGGACTGTTTTTCTTATTAATCAATATTAATATTGATCCTTTTTATGAGTTAATGTCAAATCCATCATATGGTGATGCCATATGGGTGGTTTTAATGATTTCTTTGAGCAAGCTTATACTTATGAGTTTTGGATGTGGTCCTGCGATATTAGCAACAGCAAAATTTTATAAAATAACTCTGCCATTTTCAATTTTAATGGCTATTTCAGTATACTTCTTAAATGATGTTCTCATTGATATTTATAGTATTAATGGTGCAGCACTTTCTACTTTATTGGTTGTTTCAATATTTACTATTGTTAAAATTATTTATATAAAATTTAAGCTTAATATAAGCCCCTATTCGGTTCACTCGTTAAAAGTATTATTAATTATTTGTGCTATTTATTTTTTATTTGAATTCATATCATTTAGCAAAGAACCAAGAACAATTCCCCTTTCAAATATTCTTGAAATTTTAATAAACACTTTATTAATTGCTGCTATTTATTCGTTTTTAATTTACAAATCAAAATCGTCTGAAGCGATTAATAGTTTTATAAATAATTTACTTAAAGGAAAACTTAGGCTTTAAAAATTTTGACAATAAAGAGTTTTTATCCTTAACTAATTGTTCGGGTGTTCCAGTGAAAACGACTTCACCTCCCTTATCACCACCATAGGGGCCTAAATCTATGATGTGATCTGAAGACTTGATTAAGTCAATGTTGTGTTCAACAACAATTATAGAGTGTCCAAATTCAATTAAATAATTAAATGATTTTAAAAGTTTTTTTATATCATGAAAATGTAAGCCAGTTGTGGGTTCATCAAAAATAAATAAAGTATTTTCTTTATTTTTTCCCTTCAATAAAAATGAGGCTAATTTAATTCTTTGAGCCTCTCCACCCGAAAGTGTTGATGATGATTGACCTACATTAACATAACCCATGCCTACATCAATTAAACATTTTAATTTAGATGCTATTTTATTTTGATTATTTGATAAAAAGAAGGCGTATGCATTATCAATTGTCATCGTTAAAATATCATCAATATTCTTATCCATATATTCAACTTGTAAAACTTGCTTTTTAAATCTTTTTCCTTTACAAGATTCACACTTTAACTTAATGTCAGACATGAATTGCATTTCAATTTTTATCTCTCCTTCTCCTTTGCATTCATCACATCTACCACCATCGACATTGAATGAGAAATGTTTTGGCTTTAATGAAAATTGCTTAGCAGTTTTTTGTAATGAAAAAAGGTTTCTTATGTCATCATAGGCTTTAATATAAGTGGCTGGGTTGGATCTTGAAGATGTACCAATTGGGTTTTGATCGATATATTCTATTGAATCAATTTTATCTAAATTACCTCCAATCTTATCAAATTCGCCAGGCTTTTCCTTGAAGATTCCTTTTTCTTTAAGTAACGATGGATAAAGTATTTCTTTTACTAAAGTTGTTTTTCCACTTCCAGATATTCCAGTAATACAAACCAATGAATTTAATGGTATCTCTACATTAATGTTCTTTAAATTATTTTCTCTACACCCTTTTAAGTAAATCTTATTTTTAGATTCTCTCCTGTTTTTTGGTATCTCAATAAGATTACTCTTATTTAAATATTCAGCAGTTAAAGATTTTGTTTCAACTATTTTTTCCAGTGAACCTTGTGCAATAATCTCGCCTCCCTGTGAACCTGCTCCCGGGCCTAAATCAATTATTTGATCAGCTGACCTAATAATATCCTCATCATGTTCAACAACTATAACGGAATTGCCTAACTGCTTTAGATTCTTTAAAATTTCTATAAGCTTGGTTGTGTCCTCTGGATGAAGTCCAACGCTTGGTTCATCTAAAACATAAATTGATCCAACAAGAGCGCTACCAAGGGAGGTAGCCAAATTAATTCTTTGTGTTTCTCCACCAGAGAGAGTATTTGATTTTCTGTTTAATGTCAAATAAGAAAGCCCTACATCGCACAAAAAACTTAATCTGTTTACAATTTCCTTTATAATTCTTTTGCTTTTTTTAATCTCATTACTGTTTAACTTAAGTTGTGTAAAAAAATCTAAGTTTTTCTCTATAGATGTATCAACTAAATCAAAAATAGATGTATCGTTTATTTTAACATATTCTGCCTCTTTTCTTAATCTTTTTCCTTTACAATCGCTACATTTTGTTCTTCCTCTATATCTTGAAAGCATAACTCTATTTTGAATCTTATACATTTTCTTTTCAAGCTTACTGAAAAAATAATTTATTCCCTTAAAGTGCTCATTACCATCCCAAACTAATGCTTGCTCTTCATTGGTTAATTTATAAAATGGACGATGGATTGGAAAATCAAATAAGTGAGCATTCTTAACTAATAGTTGTTTATATTTTTTTAGCTTCTGACCACGCCAGGGTGCAATACAATCATCATACACCGATAGGCCTTTATTGGGTATAACTAAATCAGGATCTATGCCCATTATGTCTCCATACCCACCACATGTTGGACATGCGCCAAATGGATTATTAAAGCTGAATAAATATTCATTTGGTTCTATAAAATCTATACCGTCTTTTTGAAACTTCTTTGAAAAAAAATGATATTTATTGTCTTTTAGAGTTTTAATGTGCAGTTCGTTATTGCCATGAAAAAATGCATTCTCAACTGAGTCAATAATTCTATTTAAATAATCTTCATCTTTGTTATAAATAGACCTGTCTATTATTAAGTAAAATGGTTTATCAATTTTCTTTTCACTTGCATCTAAAATATTTATTGTCTCACCATTATATTCAATTCTTGCATAACCCTGATCAAAATAAAATTGAAAAAAATCTTTTAGCTCAATATTGTCAGGCACTTCAAGCTTGGATAGAATCAAAAACTTATCAGAAATTTTAAACGACTTTATTAGGTTGACAACAGAATCAACAGAATCTTTTGTCACTTTTTTATTTGAAATTGGAGAATAAGTAACGCCTATTCTAGAAAATAAAAGCTTAATATAATCGTATATCTCTGAACTTGTCCCTACTGTTGATCTTGGATTTGAGTTGTTGACTTTTTGCTCAATTGCAATAGCAGGCGATAACCCTTCTATTTTTTTTACCTTAGGTTTATTAAGCTTACCTAAAAACTGTCGTGTATAAGATGATAGGCTCTCAATGAATCTTCTTTGACCTTCAGCATAAATTGTGTCAAATGCTAAACTTGACTTTCCAGAACCGGATAAACCAGTTACAACTATTAGTTTTTTTTTTGGAATCTTAAGACTAATATTTTTAAGATTGTGCATTTCTGCGCCTTCGATAACAATAGATTTATTTTTCTTTTCTATCATATTATTTTGCTATCCATAAATAAGGATCTAAAGCTTTAGTGTTTTCAAAAATACTAAACTGTAAAGTAGTTTTTGATTCATCATTATCAAATGTGATTCCAATTGTTTGTAGAGCATTAACTTTTTGTCCTTTTTCAACGTAAACATTTGCAAGATTTTTATATGCTGTAATGTAATTACCATGTTGAATTAATACTGTAAGATTGCTAGATTTAAATTTTAAAACTGAAAGGACAACTCCATTAAAAACAGATCTAACATTTGCATTTTTTGTAGTTGCAATTACGATACCATTACTTTTTATTTTTGTTGTTCTAACAACAGGATGCGGTTGTAATCCGAACCTTTGAATAATTACCCCTCTCTCAACTGGCCATGGCAAATTTCCTTTATTAGACAAGAAGTTTTTAGCAGTTAATTTTGCTTCAGGCGTCAATGTAAATACATTATCGCTTGTATTTTTATTAGACTCCTTTATAGCTTTTTTAATTAATCTTTCTATTTCTTTGTCTAATTGGTTTGAAAGTTTTTGCTTTTTATCTATCTCATTTTTATAGCTTTTCTCTTTTCTTTTAAGCCCTTTTATTAAATTACTTTGTATAGTTTTTTCTTTACTTAATTTTTTTTCTTCAAGCTTATTTTCATTCAATAACTTCTCCTTGCTTAATATATTTTTATTAATGGTATCGTTGATCAATTTTATTATTACAATGTTAGATTCAATTTTATTTGCATAACTACGTCTATTATCAGAGTATTGGTTCATATATTGAGTTCGCTTTAAAGCCTGTAAAAAGTTTTCAGAGGATAAAAGGAACATAAGCCTACTCTCTTTCAATCTGCTTTTATATGAGTTATATATCATTTTAGAATAATCACTTTTAGCTTTCATAACATCAATTTCCAACTCATTTACCTTTTCTTCATTATTTGAAATCTTAGTTGTTAAAAGATTAATTTGTTCGTTTGTTATTTTTATTAAATCTTGATTTCTATTAATTTTTATTGAGATGTTTTCCAGATCACCATACGCCATTTTTGTTTGATTATTATTATCAAGTAATAGTCCGTTTATTTGTTTAATCTCTTTTTTTAATTGAATTCTTTTATTCTCTAATTCTTTAATCTTTGAGCTTTGAGCATATGAACTAGGGATAACTACAAATAAATAAATTAATGGAATTAATATTTTTACTTTATAACTCAAAGCTTGATTTTTTTATAATTATTAGGAATTTTAAAAGGAAACGATAATTCATTATTGATTTCTCTAGATTGATTTGAGATGGTCAATTTAATTAAATTTTTACCATCGTTTATTATTATGCCTATTAAGCGTGGTAATTCAAAGCTATTTAGCTTTTGGAAAGAATTATAATATATTTTTAAATATCTGTTTAATTTTAATTGGGTAATTTCCTGGCTTAGGAGCTTATTAGATTGAGGGTCAAAAGTCATGTTATAAATTACATTTTCTTTTTCAATGCTGTAGATTAACATGTTTTTATCATTTGTATATATTTTAAAATTTTCTTTATTTGATAAATCAAGAATTGGATTTCCTAAAAGCAAATTTTCTATTTCGTTAAAACCTAAATCAATACCAAGTTTATTGTATATGTCTTCATAATTTACATCAAAAAATGTTCTATCAAATTTTTGATAACCAGAGATTTTATTTTGATCAATTAATGCTTTAAAAATTGGTAAAAACAGGCTTCCGGAGATTAAAATTTTCTCATTTTTTTTAAAACGAAAATTTAAGTCAAAACCATAATTATCATTATTGTATTCAAGATTTGAATTGCCAGATAAAAACAAATTAGTGAAGTCAATATAGTTTAAGTCTTTGATTTTAATATTGCTGTCTGTGAGAGTTTTTTTTATTTCAGAATTTATATTTGGCTGGGGGAATTGGATTTTGTTTTTTTTTGATCCACACCCTAAGACTAAAAACAACAGTATAAAAACAGACAGCCTCATAATAAACAAGTTATTAATTTGTGCCAGTACTTCCAAAGCCACCTTCCCCTCGTGATGAAGAGTCAATATAGTTTACATTTTTACAATGAAAATTTTCATGTTTTGAAAATACTAATTGTGCTATTCGCTCTCCAGATTTAACCTCATAATCAACAGTTGAATGATTGATTAGTATTACTCCAATCTCTCCTCTGTAATCAGAATCAATCGTGCCCGGAGAGTTTAAAACAGTTATTCCTTTTTTTAATGCCAAACCACTTCTTGGTCTAACTTGAGCCTCATAACCTCGTGGTATTTTAATATATATCCCTGTAGTTATAAGTTTATATTCACCTGGTGCAATATTTTCAGTTTTTTCTAAATAAGCTCGTAAATCCATTCCCGCTGACTGATCAGTTTGATATTCTGGATTTGGGTTATTGGACTTATTAATTATTTCAACATGCATTAAGCAAATTTAGCCTTTTAGAGCTTCCGCTCCTGAAACAATTTCCAAAATTTCATTTGTAATAGCTGCTTGCCTAGCTTTATTGTATGTGAGTACGAGTTCTTCTTTTAATTCAGTGGCATTATCGGTAGCCTTATGCATAGCTGTCATTCTAGCACCATGCTCACTTGCAAAGGAATCTCTTAAAGCTTTAAAAAGTTGAATCTTTAAAGACTTTGGAACAAGTTCGCTAACAATCTGTTCCATTGATGGTTCAAAAATATAGTTCTGAAATGTTTCAGTTTCAGAATCATTAACAATTGGTAAAAACTGCTCTGACTTTACTATTTGATTTGCAGCATTTTTAAAGCTATTGTAAATCAATTGAACATGATCATATTTTTCATAAGCAAAATCATCGATTATTTGATCAACAATTAGACTAGAATTTTCATAAGATAAATCATCAAAAATTTCATCATTATTTTGAATTATATCCTCTGTTTTTGATAGAACATCATTGGCTTTTTTGCCAATAACAATAAAACTAAACTGAGCGTTTGAAAATTCCTCTTGTGATTTAAGTGCTTTTGCTTGTTTAATAATATTAGAATTAAATGCACCGCAAAAACCTCTATTGGATGCAATGGCAACAACTAAAACTTTTTTAACAGGTCTAACAGTAGATAAATATGAAATATTTGAACTAGAAATAACACCTGAAAAACTAGACATAAGCTCATTTAATTTTTCAGAGTATGGCTTCATCGCGGTTATTGCGTCTTGTGCTTTTTTTAATTTTGCAGCCGAAACCATTTTAATTGCACTTGTTATCTTCATGGTTGAAGTAACAGATGAAATTCTATTCCTTATTTCTTTTAAGTTTGCCATTCAGTTATTGGTATGATGATGTTAACTCAGATGCAACTTTTTCCAATGTTGAAGTTATCTCATCAGTTAATTTACCTTCCTTAATCTGACTTAAAATTTTCTTGTGTTTTAAATTAAGTAACTCGATGAATTTCTTTTCAAAATCTTTTACTTTTTCTACAGGTACAGCTTTTAATAAATCTTTAGATCCTAGGTAAATTATAGAAACTTGGTCTTCAACTTTGAATGGATCATTTTGAGCTTGTTTTAAAATTTCTACATTCCTTTTACCTTTTTCAATAACTCCTAAAGTAACAGCATCTAAATCTGAACCGAACTTAGCAAAGGCTTCTAACTCTCTAAATTGTGCTTGATCTAACTTCAAAGTTCCTGCAACTTTTTTCATAGATTTTATTTGAGCTGATCCTCCTACCCTTGATACAGAAATACCAACATTAATTGCAGGACGGACACCAGAATTAAATAAGTCTGATTCTAAGAATATTTGTCCATCAGTAATAGAAATAACATTAGTTGGAATATATGCTGAAACATCACCAGCTTGTGTTTCAATAATAGGAAGTGATGTTAATGATCCACCGCCTTTAACGATTGGCTTAAGCTCTTCAGGCAAGTCATTCATGTTTTTTGCAATACCGTCATCATTTATGACCTTTGCAGCTCTTTCTAATAATCTTGAATGTAAATAAAACACGTCTCCAGGATAAGCCTCACGGCCAGGTGGTCTTCTTAACAATAATGATACTTCTCTATATGCTACAGCTTGTTTAGATAAGTCATCATATATAATTAATGCTGGTCTTCCAGTGTCTCTAAAAAATTCACCAATAGATGCACCAGCGAACGGAGCATATACCTGCATTGGTGCTGGATCTGAGGCATTAGCCGCAACAATTGTAGTATAATCAAGAGCACCTTTTTCTTCTAAAACTTTAGCAATTGCAGCAACAGTTGATGCTTTTTGACCTATGGCAACATATATACAATAAACAGGCTCACCTGCATCAAAAAATTCTTTTTGATTTAAAATTGTGTCAATACAAACCGTTGTCTTTCCAGTCTGTCTATCTCCAATTACTAATTCTCTCTGACCTCTTCCAATTGGAATCATAGCATCAATAGATTTTATGCCTGTTTGAAGAGGCTCATTAACTGGTTGCCTATATATAACACCTGGTGCTTTTCTCTCAAGTGGCATTTCATACAATTTACCTTCAATTTTGCCTTTTCCGTCTATTGGCTGTCCAAGTGTATTTACAACCCGTCCAACAACACCTTCACCTACATTAATTGAAGCAATTCTGTTTGTTCTTTTAACAGTATCGCCTTCTTTAATCTCTTTTGATGGACCCAGCAAAACTACTCCTACATTATCTTCTTCAAGGTTTAGAACTATTCCTTCCATTCCATTGTCAAACTCAACAAGTTCACCATATTGAACGTTTGAAAGACCGTATACTCTTGCAATACCATCTCCAACTTGTAAAACTGTACCAACCTCATCTAATGATGGTCCAACTTTTGATCCGGTTAATTGATTTCTTATAATTGCTGATATTTCAGCGGGCTTAATATTTGCCATAATTTATTGTATTGATGTGTTTAAAAATTCCTGTTCTAATTTTTTTAACTGATCTTTAAGACTAGCATTGTATTGTAAATCTCCTACCCTTAAAACAAATCCTCCAACGATGTTTTCATCGATATGATTTGAAAGGTTTACATTTTTGGATGTTAGCTGTTTAACTTTATTTTCTATTTCTTTTAACTTATTAGATTCAACTTGAGAGGCTGTCGTTAAAATAACTTCTTGGTTGCCAACATGGTCATTATATAAAACTGTAAAACTTTTGGAGACGTCGTCAAATAAATCTATTCTCCTGTTATTCATTAATAGTTTTAAAAGGCTTTTACTTAGATCGCAAAGGCTTTTGAAAATTTCATTTAAAGTAGCAAGTTTATCGCTGTCCTTAATAACCTTGCTGTCAATGAAAAGCTTTAGCTCTTCAGAGTCATCAAATGTCTTATTTACATAAGACATATCATTAAAGATTGTTTCAAGCTTATTATTGTCATCATTACAAGATAATAACAATGCTTTTGCGTACCTGAATGCTACCCTATTATAATTCATTTAAGTTTTACGTCCTTTAGTAGTTCGTCAACAATTTTCATTTGCTTCTCGTTGTCCGAAAGCTTATCATTTAAAAGCTTTTCCGCAATCTCAATTGAGAGGCTGGCAACTTGTTTTTTTATCTCTGATACAGCAGCATTTTTTTCATTTCTGATTGCCTCATTAGCACTTTCAATGATTTTTCCTGCTTCTTTTTTTGCCTCGTCTTTAGATTCACTAATTATTGTATTCTTTAAATCTCTTGCTTCTTTTAAAATTGAATCTCTTTCAATTCTAGCTTGTTTCATGATTTCTTCATTATCAGCTTGTAATGATTGCATCTCTTCTCTTGCTTTTTCAGCAGATTCAAGAGCATCTTTAATTCCTTCCTCTCTTTCATTAATTGTATCTAAGATTGGCTTCCAAGCAAATTTTTTCAACAAAAAAATCAAAGACAAGAAAATTAAAGAGTGCCAAAAAAATAGCCCTATTGAAAATTCTTCTAGTAATTTTTCCATAATAAATAAAATTAGAATTACTCCAATTTTTTTGAAGTAAAACTGTTAGTTAAGTTTAAACAGCAAATAAAGCTACAAAACCAAATCCCTCTGCTAATGCAGCTAAAATAAGTGCTAGAGTTTGAATTTTGCCATAAGCATCGGGTTGTCTACCGATAGCTTCCATAGCTCCTTTTCCTGTTAAGCCGAGTCCTATTCCGACTCCGATTGCGCAAAGTCCTGCGCCGATAATTGCTGGTATTTCCATAATAAAATATAATTTAATTTAGTTTAACATAATTTAATTTTAATGTTCATGCTCTTCATTTGCAAATCCAAAATATAAAGCTGACAAAATAGTAAAAATGTAGGCTTGTAAAAGCGCTACAAAAAGTTCAATAATCATTAATAAAAAGGCAAGAACAAATGAAAGTGAACTGCCAATCCAATTGTAAAATATAAACATAAGCCCTATTATACTCATGATTACTATGTGACCCCCTTGCATATTAGCGTACAATCGGATCATTAGGGTAAGTGGTTTTATAAAAACCCCTAAAAGTTCTATTGGTGCTAAAATAAGTCTAATGGGCTTAGGCACTCCTGGCATCCAAAAAATATGAGCCCAATAATTTTTATTGGCTGTGATGTTTGTAATAATAAAAGTAAGGAGCGCTAAAGAAAAGGTAATTGCAATATTTCCAGTAACATTAATTCCAATAGGGGTTAAACCTAATAAGTTTAGGAATAATACAAAAAAGAAAATAGTCAATAAAAAACTCATGTATTTTTTATAATTCTTCCCAATATTTGGTCTAGCAATTTCATCTCTGACATATAAAACTATGGGTTCGAAAAATCTACCCATTCCTTTTGAAATCCCTTTATTGGTTTTATAAGATCTAGCCAAGCTTATGAATAACCATAGCATAAATAATGCTGTAAAAATCATAACGACAACATTTTTGGTTATTGAAAAATCTATTGGTTTTTCATTCAATAATTTATTAGAATCATCGTAAATAAATGTTCCGTCGCTATCAGTTTTATAGATTCTATTTTTGTCATAATACATTTTGTAGTAGTTTTCATTGCTATTGACTACTTTTTTACCGTGTTTGAATTCTGATGACATAAAAAACTTGAAGCCATTATCATACAAGATAACAGGCAAAGGAATTTCTAAATAAATTTTTTCGTCATTATCATTGGTGTAAGATGCAATACCAAAACTATGAGAATCTTTTAAGTGATGAGCAATATATTTCTTTATTTCTTGTTTTATATCTCCGGTTTTCTCAGGGTCTTTATCAAGTGAGTAGCCGTGAATGGATAAGCTAAAAATTAAGCTAAATGAAAGAAAAAAATTTGCAAAATTCATGTGAGAATATCGGCAACAATTAACAATGCCGCAAAGTTAAGATATTAACTCAAAAAATAAAGCTATTTATTTAATTTCTTTAACTGTTTATAAACAACAAAAAAAGCAAGTGCAAAACCAATTAAAGACATAATTAGTGTAAAGTTTATTTCTAGATTGTAATACGAATCAATCCATTTACCAATTCTTGAAAAAATGAATATAGTAATACCCATTTCAAAACTGATTACTGCAAATGTTGCTAATGTGCTAGGCCGTTTTTTCAGCTTCTGGTTTTTTATCGTTGGCGCTTTCGCTTTGAACAGCTTTTAATTGTTTTCCAGTTTTCATAACAATTGTTGCGTCGACTTGGGCGCCCTCTTCAACTGAAAGTTTAGCTGTAGTTATGTCTCCTTGAATATAAGATTCCGACATTAATGAAAGGGTTTCTGATATTTGAATTTGTCCGCTTATTGAACCTGACACATCAGCATTTGAGCAATTTAGTTTTCCAGATATTTTACCAGACTTTCCAACAACAACTTTACCGGTTGTCGTAATATTTCCTTCTACAACACCGTCAATTCTAAAATCAGCTTTTGATACTATATCTCCAACTATTTTCGTAGAAGATTCAATTACATCCACTGAGGGGGATGAAAAAAATTTATTCTCTGCCATAACTTAACTTTTTAGTTGATCTAAAGTTTTAAAAACCAGCATATTAATATACTGGGGGGTCGAAATTACAAAATATTTATTATTTGACAACGTTTTGTTTTTCTTAATTATTTCTTGCGACAAGGACTTGGCATCATTAAGTGAGCTTAAATCATAAATAGATAAAAAGTCAATATCCTTATTGTAATTGTCAACTTCATATTCATAATCAACTAAACTTTTGACTTTTTCGTTTTTATTTGAAACAAAAAACAACACAAAAGAATCATCATTTATTGAAATCGATTTTTTAGCTGAAATGGTTTTTAAAAATTGTATTCTTGTGTCTAATTCAATTGATTTCTCAGGGAATATTTCTACTAATTCGTTAAGGGACTTTAAATATTGTTCAATTCCATTTACTTTGGCTTGTAGCTCATTTTTTTTAAGATATAAGCTATAAAGCTCCGCTCTAGATCTAAGTTTAGGCAATATAGAATCAATTTTAGAAATAGCTCTATCAATTCTATTTTTGTCAACTAACATGTCAATGTTCTCAAAAAACTCTTCAAAGTTGAGCTCTTCATTAGAAGTTGTTACTTCTTCATTTAAAATTTTTGCATAAATAGAATTGGGGTAATTATTAACTATTAAGTTTTTAAGTTCTTTTGACTTTTCATTGTTTTTAAACTCAGGTGAACTGTATATTTTATACAAATAATATCTGCTCTGTAAATAATCATTCTTACTAACAATTTTTGGATCAACCTTTAAAAAATTATTTTCTGATGATAACAGGTCTTCAAAGTATTCGTACAAATAAAGGCCTTTTTTAAAATAATTATAATTCTTAATCTTAT